>JBAVBF010000464.1:0-9991 GCA_049586115.1 Thermoanaerobaculia bacterium
CAATAAAGACGGTCATAAAGATATGGCCTTCAGCGTCCATCTCACCGGCGTCTTCGTGTACCTCGGCGATGGGAAGGGCCACTTCACCGAGGCTTCTGAAGGCTTGCCTCACGACTTCCCGACGCGACGTCTCGTCGTCGCGGACGTCAACCAGGATGGTTCTCCTGACCTGGTGGCGGTCACCGAAGGACCGACGCCGCGCCCGCTCGTGGGAGCACCGCACGGACCGCTCATTGCGCTGATCAACAAGAACAAGGCGAAGTCGTGGGAGGTAGTGAATATCGCGCCGCCTGGCGTCGTGACTGGCGGCGATTGGCTTTCCACCGCTCAGTTTAACGAGGACGGGCGAACTGACTTCGTGATCGGGAGCATCTTTCTCGGCAGCAGGGACATCTTCTATCTCAGCAAGGGTCCCAACGAATGGGCACGGCTGGAAAACACCGAGGATCTCATCCCGTGGGGTGCGTACTACTACGGCAACGCTGCGGGAAAGATCACATCGAAGACGCACGATGACGCGATCATCAGTTACGTCCGCTACTGGCCGGGCGACCTCGATCCGAAAATCATGGCGCGTCCGCCACTCCTGGAGGAAACGGCGATCGACCGGCTGTCATTTGCAAAGGATGGAACGGCGACGCGTTATCCGATCGTGCGCTGGGGCGGCCACCGGCCAGTGACCGGACTCGCGCTTGCAGACCTTGATGGCGACGGCAATCTCGACGTCGTCTACACCGATTCCACGCAGCAACAAATAGTGATTCTTCTCGGCGACGGCAAAGGCGGCTTCACGCGCGCGAATACCGAAGGGCTGAAGCTTCTGGATCTGGGGACCTACGACCTCAAAGTGGTCGATGTCAATGGAGACAAAAAACCGGACATCGTGGTCATGTATGAGTCGGGTGCCAGCACCAACGCGGTGAGCGGGGACACGACGCCGACGTTCGCCGCGCGCAACGGATCGGTGCATGTCTTCCTCAACCGCGGGTTTGTGAAGGCGAATGCGCAGCCACAGAAATCGTCGAACTAGCATGACGCCGGACGGGACAGGTTTATCAGGCGCAGGCACCGATTGCGCATTCGGGGTCGCGTCAGCACCTCAGAGATTCGGGCGTTCCACGGAGCGCGCGAATCCTTGCTTTGCGGTGGTCCTGCAACGATCTATGGTGTATCGGCATAAAAATCGCGGCGAGGGCTTGACTTCGAGGCTTTTCCGCCATACTGTTACCGGCAACTTGGAATAGAACAACAATTTTCAAATCCGACGCGGGAGGTGATCGTATCGTCGAGAGAGGGTGACCGCAGTCCGTAACCTCGGTTCTAAACAATCATTTAATGTGTAGGAGAACAGCATGAAAAAACTCTTGGTTCTGGCCATGATGGCCACCCTCCTGATGGCGGGTTCGGCGTTCGCCGTGAATCGGACGCATCCGGTTCCGAACGCGACCTTCTCGTTCGGAGCGCCGGGCGTCGCCTCCGGGCCGACGACGACCAACAACGACGACTCGTGCGACATCGGTGTCGCGCCTGCCGCCACTCTGCTTCTGCCGTACTTCGAGGTGGATTTCACCAACCGTACGCAGGACACGCTTTTCACGATCACGAACGTGAGCCGCCTTCCGCAGATCGCTCACGTCACGGTTTGGACGGACTGGTCATTCCCGGTCCTCGACTTCAACATCTACCTCACGGGTTATGACGTGCAGGGCATCTCGATCAACCAGATTCTGTCGACGGGCGTCGTCGCGCAGAACAACGGTACGGGACCGACCACGGCGCAGTCGCCGCTCGGCGCTCTGTCCGCTGGTTTCACCGCCAACCCGAACTTCGCGGGCGGTGGTGCATCGATCAACTGCTCGAGCCAGCCGGGATCGCTCAATTCGGCCCTCGTGGCAGCGGTGAGAACCGCTCTCACCACTGGTGACTACAATCCGGGCGGCTCCGCTGCTTGCCCGAACAAAGTCGGCGGCAATCATGCGAATGCGATCGGTTACATCACGATCGACGTCGCGTCGAACTGCTCGCTCGCTCTGCCGACGGACCCGAACTACTACGCAACGTCGATCCTGTTCGACAACGTCCTGATCGGAGACTATCAGCAGCTTGGACCGGCTCCGACCGGAACCACCACGTCGTCGTTTGACGCCGGTGGCAACGCAATGGTTCACATCCGCGCCGTACCCGAGGGTGGTCCGGCTGGAACGCCGCTCGCCGGCGCGCAGACGAACCTTCCGTACACGTTCTATGACCGCTACACCCCGGCAACCAACCGCACCCTCGATCGTCGCCAGCCGCTTCCGGCTCTGTGGGCGGCGCGTTACATCCAGGGCGGCACGGGCGCTTACGCCACGAACTACAAAGTCTGGCGTGAGGGCTTCGGCGCCGGCAGTTGCGGTGCTTCGCTTGCTCTGAACGGCGCCCTCCCGGTGTCCGAAATCATCCGCTTCGATGAGCACGAGAACCCGAACTCAAGCGCTCCCTGCACGGCGTCGCCGTGCCCGGGCGTGACCACTTCGACGATGCCGGAAACGTCCGCTCAGAACACCAGCAGCGGCAACTTCCCGTCGATCAGCAGTGCTGATGTCGGTGGTTGGATGTACCTCAACCTCAACAACGGTGGCAGCACTGGTTACTCAGTGACGCGCAACGTTGGTGGCGTTCCGACGATCATCACCGGCGCCGGCAGCACGAGCAATCTCGTGACCGGTTCCGGCACCGTCGGTCCGCGTCCCAGCCAGAACTGGGTCGTCATCGAGATGTTCGGCAGCGCGGCTAGCGGCAATCGCCTCACCGTCGACTTCGACGCGGCGTGGCTCGGCAACGGTTGCTCTTCGGCTGTCGCCGTTGGCGCCGTCATCGCGCCGGCTGGCGGTGCTCCGGTTTGCCCCGCGGGCGACCCGGGTTGCACGCCTGGCGTTGCTCCGTACACCGGTACGAACACGACGCCTCTGCCGTAGTTTCTATCCACACGCAGTTGCTGTGAAGCGGGCCGGATTTTCCGGCCCGCTTTTTTTTTGAAAGATTCTTCGTGACACCGGGCCAGAACTGAGTAAAATAACATTCCTTCGGCAGCGCCTCATCGTCGCTGACGAACTTCAAAAAAACTTCTGGTGTGGTTACCGCCATCAGCTCCTACTGGGGGATATAACGTGAATTCCATGCGCTACAGGTCGTTCCTGCTCTGCGTGCTGCTCGTTGCTGCTGCTACGAGCGCAGTCGCTCAGTCATACGCGTTTCCGGCGTCGACGCCGAACACTGACGTGCTGTGCTCGACGTGCCCCGGCCGCGAGACTCTGATGACGGTTGGTTATCCGCCCGTGCTCAGGTTTGTCGGGCGCTGGGCCGACTCCGAAATCGCGAAGGACTACCAGCAGCCCTTCCGGACGGCACGGCCAAAAGCGGCTCGCTTCGTCCCCTCGCGCAACCGCCTCTACACGATCCTTGGCAGCGCACTGGCTGCCTATGACACCGATAAATTTTTCTCACGCCTCAACGCACGTCCGCAGGAGGCCATGCAATCTGCCACGGGTGTTCCGACGGCTGGAGGAAATCCGCGCTACGCGATTTTCGGTCCGCCGGAGGTCTTTCTCTGGTGGGATTCGTTCTTCTACGCCGAAAACGGCGGCGGCTGGATCACTCCTATCGAGGATGGACTGGAGCGGTTGTGGGACTTCGATTGGGATGATCGCGGCAACGTCTATCTTGCCTACTCCGTCTTCGGATGGGGCATCGTCAAGGATAGCGGCGAAGAGGGCGGCGGTTGGTTGCACACCATCTCCCAGACGGTGCGCGTGAACAGTCTTACTCCCGATCACATCATGTCTCTGAAGACAAGCGACGGCCATTATTACGCCGCCGTCAGCGACAAGAATCTCTCGTCGCTTCTGCAGATCTGGGACGTGCAGGATCCAGCCGTGCCGGTCAAACTTCCCGATATCCAGGGCCGTTCCTTTTATCTGTGGGCGAAGGATTCGACCTCTTCGCGCCTCGGTATCGTCGAATACAGCGGCGGCCTGTCGATTTATACGAGCGACGCGTTCGTCCGTTCGGGAACACCCCTAGCGCACTTCGAAGCGGGCGGCGGCGGTACCTTCCGGTTAATCACCAGCGACGGGACCAACTTCTATGCCTACGGCGCTTCCGGCTCTGGTCCTTTCCTCGACGTGATCTCTCCTTCAGGGAGCACCTACGTTGAGAAGCGTTCTCCCACGAACGGTTACGGTATCCCTCAAGGGATGCACTACGGCGATGGCTACCTGGCGATCTATGGAGGGGAGATCAACGTTGGTGCATCGAACATCCGGGTCTTCAAAGTAGGCACTGGCGGAACTCTCACTGAGATTCCGTTCGAGATGCCCGTGCCCGGCTCGAACGGAACACGTCAGCTGCCGTTCTGGTCGATGTACTACGGCGCGAACTCACCGCAGGGTTATACCCATCCTTACTACAATATTTTCATGGATGTCGCGCCGGTCAAGGTCGGCTCGAAGATCTACATTGTCATCGCCGCTTACGGTCTGGGCGACGTGTGGGAGATCAAGGCGGGCGATTCGCTCAGCGCGCGTTTGACCGCAGCCGCTGACGTGGTCAATCCCCACTCAACCGCGGCTTCCGGCACCGGTCCGTTCTATGGCGATCGCCAGACGTTTACGAGTTCCTTGTCTTCCGGCAACGTAGGGAATGTTACCTGGGACTACGGCGACAACACCACGGACAGCTCGGTCACCAACGGCGTCGTCAAGCATCAGTATGGCGGCATTACGTCACTCGCGTCGCTTCCACTGGTCCGCCACGCCACCGCGTCGAACTCGTTGGACCTGACCATGAACGACACCGTTGCGGTCACGCTCGCCGCACCGCAGGCTCGCTTCCAGCTCGCGAACACGAGCTACCTGTTCAGACAACCCGACGCCAGCTCTACCGCCCCGATCGTCGTCGGTGACTCGTTCTTCGATGCCTCCGATGGCTCGGTTGAAGGGCACTACACCGATTGGGTGCTCGACGGCGCATCGAACAAGAAGCTGCCGAGCGAAGCCTTCAGCGCCGGTACCTGCGGCGCACACTCACTCGCCTTCAACACGCATTACGGCCCGTACAGCGGGGCCGGAAGTGCGATGACCGGGACGAGCGATCTTCCGCTCAGCATCTCTCCCTTCGTGTACACGGTCCGGCCGTACGTCATCACGGTTCAGGAGCCGGGTCCGGCATCTGTCGGTGATCCGAACGCGGTTTTCACGACTGCCCTTCGAATGGCCGGCGCGAATGATCTGCCCGGCGGCGTGGGCACGGCGGTTACGTACAAATGGGAAGTCATCGACGGGAACCAGACAAGCATCCTCAATGCTGCCGGTACCGCCACGCTGGGTACGATCCCGTCCTTCAGCGTGCCGCGCACGACCTTCAGTACCCTCGGACTGCGCGTACGTCTTTCGACCACCGTCGCCGCATCGGCAGTTCCCGGTACCGGCTGCAGCAGTCTGGCGAGCGCCGTTGCGCAGAGCAGCGAGCTCAATGGACCCGATCCGGTCATTGTGAAGACCGGCTGCGTAACCGTCGGCGGCCCCTGCTCCTTCACGGTCACCTCAACGAAGAATCCGACGCTCGCGGGGTGGTCTTTCGCGTGGACGGTCAATCCGAGCGTGACCAGTCAAGGCACGACCGCCGCGGTGTTCGCACCGCAGTTCACGACCACCACGGATTACAGTGTCGGCGTTACCGTCACCAACGGCATTGGCAGCAAGACCGCGACGCTCTCCGGCCAGCACATCGACAAGCCGTTGTGCTCGAGCGCCCCCGACAACATCAACAACGCCATCGGCATCAACAGCAACACCGTTCCGAACCCCGGAGACTCAGTCACCTTCATCATGTTCCCGCGCGGTTGGGTGCCCTCCGTCGAATGCGACAAGTTCGCGTGGACGTTCGGAGACAGCGGCTCATCGACAGACATGGTTCCGAGTCACGTCTACAACTCTGCCGGCACGTACAACGTCTCTCTGGTTCTGACGGGCGCTCTGGCTACCAACACCTACACCACCACGGTCACGATCGGCACCGTTGCTCCGCCGCCTCCGCCGCCTCCGCCTCCGAACTCGTGCAACGCTCCGCTGGCCAACAGCGCGTATGTGGCCTACACCGGCCCCGCATCGGGCTGCACACCAGTGACTACCAGCGGGTGTAACCCTGGGGAATCGGTTCAGTTCGTACTGTGGCCCGACTCCGGCTTCAACCTTAATTGCGCCACGACCTCGATCACGTGGTCCTTTGGTGATAACACGAACGGCAGTGGCATTTCGCCGACGCACATCTATTCAGTAGCCGGCATCTACCACGCGCAGGCCACCGTCTCGAACAGCGGCGGGTCGTTCACCTACCCGCAGGACGTGAAGGTTGGAAGTGTTCAGCCGACGCAATGCGGCACATTGACGCAGCAGAGCGTCGCGGTCGGCTTCACCGGCCCTGGCTGCACGGAAGTCAGCGGTACGTGTTCGGCGGGTTCGGTCGCATTCCGGCCGGTCGGTACCGGCTATGACTTTAATTGCAACGCTACGCATTCTTACGACTGGGACTTCGGCGACGGCTCGGCCCACTCGACGCAAGCGCAGCCTGCGCATACGTTCGGTACAGGCACCTTCACCGTCAAGTTGCTGGTGTCGAACGGCACCTCATCAACGACCGTCACGCGCTCGATCGTGATCGGTTCAAGCGGCAACCCTGGCACTGGCGGCAGCTGCGCCGCGATCATTCCTGATGGCAACGACTACGTCACGTTCTTCGGCGATGGCTGCAACGCGATATCCGGCAACTGCTCCGCGAAAGCCGACATCGCATTCGATGTGAACGCGACCGGCTACGACTTCAGCTGCGCAACGCACACCTATTCGTGGGACTTCGGCGATGGCGGTCATGCCACGGGCAAGACTCCATTGCACAGATACACCGCGGACGGTACGTACCACGTGATCGTTCACTTTTCGAACGGATCGGCCACGGCCGATCTCAACGCGACGGTGAAAGTCACCGGTGCTACGCCGGTCGCTCCCCGTGGTGGTCACGCTGTGCGGCATTGATCGTCAACTCAGATAACGACAACGTGGCGGGCTTCGGCCCGCCACTTTGTTTTTGCGGCGATGCTTTCGTGCCGCCGTCCGTACAATGGCGGCAATGACTGTCGCGGTGCGTGCTTCCGAGCTGACGAAGCAATACGACATCTACCGGCGCCCGATTGACCGGCTGATCGAAGCCGTTACGCGCCGGCCGCGGCACACGGTCTTTCCCGCGCTGCAGGACGTCACGTTCGAAGTCGAGCGCGGCGAGACGATCGGCATCATCGGGCAGAACGGCGCCGGTAAGAGCACGCTGCTCAAGCTCCTCTGCAGCGTTACGCGTCCGACCAGCGGCACGCTGGAGACGAGCGGGACGATCGCCTCGATCCTCGAACTGGGTACCGGTTTTCATCCCGAGTTCAACGGCCGCGACAATGCGGCGCTCAACGCGGCCATCCTCGGGCTCGGCCCCGCTGAGGTGAAGCAGCGGCTGCCGGCGATTCTGGAGTTCTCGGAGCTCGGCACCTTCCTCGACCGTCCCGTGAAAACGTACTCCTCGGGTATGTATATGCGGCTGGCGTTCTCGGTCGCCGTCAATGTCAATCCGGACATTCTCGTGATCGATGAAGCCTTAGCCGTCGGAGACGGCCACTTCCAGAAAAAGTGCGTCGACAAAATCCGCGAGTTTCAGGAAGAGGGGAAGACGATTCTCTTCTGTTCGCATGGGCTGTATCACGTCAGTACGATCTGCCGGCGCACGCTGTGGCTGGACCACGGAACCCTCATGCGTTACGGACCGTCGCTCGACGTCGTGCACGAGTACGAGACGTTTCTCATGCAGCGCGACCGCGAGCGGCCGGCCAGCGAGGGTGAGCCGGAGCACGAGCGCGTGCCGTCGCCGGTGCGCATCCGCGAGATCGTCGTCTGCGATCGCAGCGGCCGTCCCCGCGACACGTTCGAGCGCGGCGAAGACATCCAGGTCAAGCTGCGCATTCACTCCGAGGTGGCGTCGCAGCCGATTCACGTCATCGTCGGCGTGCATCGCTCCGCCGATGATTTTCAGTGCTTCGCCGTCGGCACCCATGCGGATGGATTCGAGCCGCCGTCGGGCCGCAATGAGTACGAGCTGGTGGCGCAACTGCACGGCGTTCCTTTGAATCGCGGCGAGTATTCGATCATCGCGTTTGCGGGTGACGAAAACGCAATCACCGTATTCGACCGCCGCGACGTTCGCCCCGCGTTCTCCGTTACCGGCGCGCGTTTCGAGGTCGGCTTGATCTCGCTCGATCACCATTGGTCACTCGCGCCGGCGGAAGCGGACGCCGCCCAGCCGGCCGTCAGATGACTTCCGTTTCGCTGCTGGTGATCAACTACCGCTCGTCGGCGCTCGCCGTCGATGCGATCGCCACGGCGCGCGCCGCATCCTCGCGGCCGTTGCAGGTGATCGTCGTCGACAACAGCGTCGACGCAGCGGAAGCTGACGCGCTTCACCACGTCGCCGATATCGTCATCGCCTCACCCCGCAACCTCGGCTACGCGGCCGGCATCAACGCGGGACGGCGTTCGTGTGACAGCGACGTCCTCGTCGTTTCGAATCCCGACGTTCGCTTCGGGGAGCAGTCGATCGATCGGCTGCTTGATGCGAATGCCGCCGTCGCCGGTCCGGCCCTGTTCTGGGACGATGCCTATCGTTGGGTGTTGCCGCCCGCAGAACTGCACACGCGACGCGAAGTGATCGATCGGGTTTTCGCCAGTCACTCGCGCTCGTGGGCGCGACGCCGCGAACGCAGGCGCTTCCGGGAACGTGTCGCATTCTGGTCGATCGAGCAGGCGACACGTGTCCGTGCTCTTTCCGGAGCGGTGATGGCCATTCGCGCGAGCGCATTCGATATCGCCGGCGGATTCGACGAACGCTTTCCGCTCTACTTCGAAGAGAACGACTTCCTGCGTCGTGTGAAGGGCGACATCGTTTACGTTCCGTCGGCGCGATGCCGCCATCTCTACAACCAGAGCGCGGCGGGATCACCGGACGCCGCAGCGCTGTACGCGAAGTCCGAGCTGCTCTACCTTCGCAAGTGGGGCGGAGCGTTCGCGAAGCGATTCGAAGGCGATCTCGAATCGTCCGCGGCGGCATCAGGCGAGAGCGGCGATGTCGTTCTCGAAGCCTCGCCGCTCGCCAACTTCGAGACGGCCGCCGGTCATTTCGGCAACGACCTTACGGACATCGCGGACGATATCTGGAACGCGTACCGCGGTGACGTTCTCCACCTGCGCGCCGTAGACCGGCAGACCGGACGCGTACTCCGTTCGTGGACGAAAGCTAGAATACCGGCATGAGCTCGACGAGCGTGTCGATCCTGGTGCCGCTTGCCGGACCCGCGCCCGATCTACCGTCGACGCTGGAGACGATCGAGCATTATCTGCAAGCGACCGGCTTCGCGTTCGATATTCGCGTGCTCGATCGCCGCGATGGTATCGGCTACGGCGCGATGATTCGCCGCGGCGCGGCCGACGCGGGCGGTAGCGTCGTCATCGTCGTCGATCCCGAATTGCCGTATCCCGTCAGCGCGATCGGCGACGCGGTTGCGCTGATCGAATCGGGTGCCGCGGAAGTCGTGTTCGGGCGCCGCGAGGGATGCCGTGACAGCGTCGTTTTGCGTTCGCTGCTCGTCCCGATCCTTCCCGATCCGTCGCTGCACTTGAAAGCGTTTTCATCCGACGCGGCGCGGCTGCTCATGGCTGAATCGAAACTGCGTGGCGGCGGATTCGACGTCGAAACGGCATACCTCGCCAACAAATACGGATTCCGCATCGAGCAGCTGATCGTTCGGGCCGAGCAGTCGCGGACGGCGTTCGGATTCTGGAGCAGTCTCGCCTCGGCGATCTCGATCCGCATGACCGACCGCCGCAACGGCTATCGTGCGCCGCGACGGTGTCCGGTCTGT
>JBAVBF010000465.1:0-3513 GCA_049586115.1 Thermoanaerobaculia bacterium
CGCCGATTCCGGACGAATCGATCGTCGTCACGCCGGAGAGGTCGAGCAGGATTTTCTTGCTGGAGGCGCTCGCGATCACATCGCGAAGCTGCTGGTCGCCCGCGCCGATCGTGATCTTGCCATCGACTTTGATGATCGCGATGTCGTTTACGTCGCGAGTGGTGGCTTTCATCTCTCTTCTCCTTTGTCTGCTTCCCCGCGGCATGCGGCCGCGGACGCGGAAGATATCAGGCTTTGCCGCTGGCGATGCCGGTTCCTTTTGCCAGGTTCTTCGTCATAACGAGGGATGTCCCGCCGCCGGCCTCGAACGAATAGCGGATCTGGTCCATGAACGTACGCATATAGAAGATGCCGCGGCCGCTCGTCTTCATCAGGTTCTGCGGATTGAGCGGATCGCTGACCTTCTCCGGATCGAAGCCCGTTCCCTCGTCCGAAATCGTGATGGCCAGCTCGTGATCGTGCAGTTCGAACGTGGCATTGACCTTCTTCTTCACGTCCAGCTTGTTGCCGTGTTTGATGGCGTTCGCGACCGCCTCGCGGACGGCCATGCCGATCCAGTGCGAGCCGTCTTCATCCATCCCGGCGTTTTCGCAGAGATGTTCGGCGATCACCTGCACGAGCTCGATGTTCTCGAACCGACTGCTGATGGTGATCTCGATCCGCTCGCCGTCACGTTCCATCAATTTCGAACCGCCGCGCATTGTAAGACAAAGAGTGAAGAGTGAAGAGTGAAAGGAGCTGACCTCCGTCTCTTTTTCACTCTTCACCCTTCACTCTTCACCCTTCTTTCGGAATCGTGAGCATTACGCTGCCGTTCAGAGCCGCATGTCACGACGGCTCCCGTACTTCGTCGCCGCTCTCCTTCTTGCCGCCTCTGCGGCGCACGCCGCGTCGCTCGATGTCGACATGAAAGCGGTCGAGAAGCTGCGCGGACTGACGTTCGTTCGTCCCGTCGTCTCGAAGACCATCACCCGCGCCGAGCTGCCGAAAGTCTTGCGCGAGCAGATGGAGAAGTCGCTGCCGTATTCGCCCGACGACTACGCGCTCGTTCTCCGCGCGCTGCAACTCGTCGACAACGGCAAGACCGATCTCGTCAGCAGCATGCTCGATCTTTACGAGTCGCAGGTGCTGGCCTTCTACGATCCGCTGACCCACACCTACTTCGCGATCGACAAGCTGCCGTCCGCCGCTGCGGCGATGGGAGACAGCGACATGCTCCGCGAATCGGTCGTCATCCACGAACTGACGCACGCGCTTCAGGACCAGCGCTTCCATGCCGGAGCCCGCGATCTGGCGTTGCAGAAAGACACGGACGGCGGCCTTGCGTTCCATGCGCTGCTCGAAGGCGAAGCGACGCTGGTGATGATCGACTACGTCCTCGAGCGCGCGGGCCAGAAGCTCGACGACGTCCTCGGCAATCCGGAAGTGCTGTCGATGCTGACATCGTCGCTTGGAGCCGCGGACAAGACCATCGACGCCTCCACGCCGCGCTATTTCGCCGAGTCGCTGAAGTTTCCGTACGCGGAAGGGTTGAAGCTGGTTATCGAAGGCTATCGCCGAGGCCGCTGGAAGATGGTCGATCGCATGGATGAGAATCCGCCGCGGTCCACGCGCGAGGTTTTTCATCCTGCCGAGTACTTCACCCGGCTCGCCGCAACCACTGCGCCGGCGGTCGCGTTCGACGACAAGTCTCCACTTCCCCACGCCCTCACCGTAGAGCACCTCGGTGAGTTCCACTGGCGCTTCCTCGTCGGCGACGCCGGAGCCGGCTGGATCGACGATCGCGTGACCGTCGTGCAGAACGTCAAATGTGATCCGACCGTACTCGTCGACACGCATTGGGAAAGTGCCGATCGCGCGCACGCCTTCCGCGATGCCTATGCCGCGTTTCTTCGCGGACGCGGTCTCGAACCGAAGATCGCGCTCGACGGCGTCCGTGTGCGCGCCGCGTACGGAGCCGACGCGAAGCTCGTGGAGTCGTTTCTCCGATGAATGTCGATTACGAAAGCCTCGAGGACGACGTCGCCAACGGACTCTTTCGCGAATCGCTGCGCGAGGAGTTGCTCTTCGGATTCCGCCAGATCCACAACTCCGGCGAACGGCTTCCGCTCGCTTCGTACTACGCCGCCCAGATCGCGGACATCGTCAATCGCGGTGCCGCCGAGCCGCTGAACAAAGAGCTCGCCTTCAATCTCTACCAGGAAATCCTGCTCGCCGTTGAAAACGCGCGCGCCGAGGTGCTGGGCGAGGAGATGCTGTCCTCGTAGTGGATGACACCTCCACATACAATCTCACCCGATGACGCTGCTGCTCGGCATTTACGCCTTTGCGATCGGCGCGATCGTCGGAAGTTTTCTCAACGTCGTCATTCATCGCTATCCGCGTGAAGAGTCGATCGTCTTTCCGGGGAGCCATTGTCCGCAGTGCGATGCCGCAATCCGCTGGTACGACAACATCCCGGTGCTCAGCTTCCTGTTTCTGCGCGGACGGTGTCGCGCGTGCGGCGCAGGCATCGCCTGGCGCTATCCGCTCGTTGAGCTTGCGAACGCACTCTTCTACCTTGCCGTCTATCAACGTACGGGACCGACCGTCGCGTTCGTGATCGTCGCGGCGATCATCTCGATGATCATCGCCCTCATCTACATCGACGCCGACATCCAGATCCTGCCTGACGTCATCGATCTTCCCGGAATCGCCATCGGAGTCGGCGCCGGCGCGCTCGGCCTCGGCATCCTGCATCCCGAGCTGATGCTGGCCGATTCGCTGCTCGACTCGCTCTTCGGCGCACTCCTCGGCGCAGCCATTCCGCTGGCGATCATCGGTATCTACTGGCTACTGCGCAACGTCGAAGGGATGGGGCAGGGCGACGTCAAACTTCTGGCGATGATCGGTGCGATCACGGGTTGGCGAAGCGTCGTCCCTGTGCTCATGATCGGCTCCCTGATTGGATCGATCGTCGGCGTGCCGCTCGCGATTCGCAGCGGCGACGGAATGCGGACCGCGCTGCCGTTCGGCGTCTTCCTCGGCATCGGCTTTCTCGCCATTCTCTTCTTCGGTCACGAGATGGCGGATTGGTATCTCAGCTTCGTGCCGCGTTGAACCCGGCGCTATCCTGTCTTGAATGTCCAACGGATCCACTTCCCGGCGCAGGTCGCTGCTCGGCGTCTCGTCGATCCTGCTGGCGCTCTTCGCCGCCGGAGCGGTCGTGCTGTCGAGCACCGTTCCGGCGCTCTGGATCGTTGCGCAGCGCTCCGAACGTGAACGCGAGGCGGCGATCAGTGACGCCTGCGCCGCGATGCTGGGTGGGCAGGCTCCGGACCTTGCCGCACTGGACGTCCTCCGGCAGCGTTACCGGCTGGAAGCGATCGAAGTTCAGTCGAGCGGCGGCGGCATCGTGCGATCGGGCATCGTTCCGCCGGCCGGCGCGCCAACGCACGTTGAAACGCGCAGCGCCGGCGCGGCGATCGTCCGCATTCACTTCGCGGAAGAGGCTTTGCGGCACATCGCGCGAAC
>JBAVBF010000466.1:0-4858 GCA_049586115.1 Thermoanaerobaculia bacterium
GCTCCGCGAGGCTGTGCCGGTATAAAGGGAAGACACGCCTCGAAGGGGAAGAAAGACGCCCTGCATACGTCCAAGGACGTATCACCAAGGGAAACAACCATTTGGCGATGGCAATCAGACCTCTTGCATAAGTCCATGGACATATCGAAGAGGCTCCGAGCCTCTTCCGAAGGCTCTAACGGTTCTTTCTAACGTCCATGGACATTTTTTCAGGCACCAACCGCCTCTGACGGCGGGCGGGCCGCGGGCGACGAATGTCCATGGCGGTATTCGGCACGTCACAATGCCTCTCGCCGCATGCAGTATTCGTATTTCTGGGGTTCGGTCGGTATCCGAAGGTCTGACCCCATTGATCGGCGATTCTTGTGAAGCTGCGCGAAAGCGTCCCCACGTAAATTGGCGATCAAAGCTGCCGCATGAACGCGACCAGATCCGTCTTCTCCTGCCGCGTCAGTTTCAGACCGAGCACCAGGTTGAAAAACTCGGCGGTATCTTCGAGCGTGAAACAACGTCCGTCGTGCAGATAAGGCGGACTGTCCTTGATTCCGCGAAGCGTGAACGCTTTGATCTGTCCGTCACCGGGCTCATTCACGAAGCGCTCGACGTGCAGGTCGTGCATCTGGTTGCCGAGATAAAACGGCGCTGGATGGCAGGAGCCGCATTGTCCCTTGCCGAAGAAAATGCGCTCGCCCCGGAGCTCTGATTCCGTGGCCTTCGACGGAATCAGATGCCCGAAATCGTCGAGCTTGGGCGCGGGCGGAAAATCGAACATGTTCTGCATCTGCGCCATGTGGCTGACGGCGACGCGGCTCTGCTCCATGAATCCCTTCTTCATGGCGTGAATCGGATCTCCATTGAAGTACGCGGTCCGCTGCTCGAACTCCGTGAAATCCTCGACGGAGCGAAGGCTCCGCTTCGAGCCGTGGATCTGTTGCTCGTTGACGCCGCGCAGGCTTGTGGTGTCGAGGCGGAAGCGCCGCTGCTGCGGACGATCATCAGGATTGAGATGGAACTGCGCGGTGGTGTGGCCATTGACGTGACAATCGAGACAGGCAACGCCGAGGCTGGGTTGAAGGCTCTTGTGATCGTCGGTCGGATTGAATTCTTCCTGCGGGAACGGCGTCACGAGCATGCGCAGGCCGTCGAGTTGCACCGGCGTGAGGATGTCCTTGAAGAGGCGGTAGTAGTTGTTGATCGACACGACCTCGCCGCGGGAGACGTCGCCGAGCTCCGGCCGATTCTGAAGAAAGATGGCCGGCGGAAATTCGGGGATGAAGGCATCCGGCAAATCGAAATCGACATCGAACCGCTGCAGACGCGGAAACATGTCGATCTGAATCTGCGGAAAGACTTGACCGCCCGTGGCCTGCTTCGGGTGCGGCAGCGACGGATACGGAAACGCATTGGCGCGCCGGATGTCAGCGGGCGATGCCTCGGCCAGACGTTCCCAATCGAAGCCGGCGGCGAGTCGCGCGGTCGGTCCGATCGGCACCGCTTTCCCGCGGCTCATCTTCACCGCCGGATCGGTCTTCGGCGTGAGGTTGTAGCGACGTTCGAGCAGTTGCTGCTGCATCGCCATCACTTTCGGTTTCGCCGCGATGTCTTCACGCATGATCTCGTCCGGCGATTGCATCGGCCGTTTTGCATTCAGCGGATCGCGATAGAAATCGAAACCGGTGATCGCGCCCTTGTCCGGCTGGCTGGCGAATGCGGTGGACGATGGATCGGCATTGTTCGCGGAGAACTCATCGGAACGATCGTGATCCGTTTTCGCCTGCTCCGGCCGCGTGACAGGAACAGGATTCGGCAGCTGCGCCTGATCGACGGCATCAGCAGGTCGCGGCGGCGTGCGCGGCGGCGTCTTAGCCTGCTGAGCGAGCACAACGGCCGAGGCAGCAAGAATGAGAACGATGATGGATCCAAACGTCCTTTGCACTTGGCGCAACATGAGCGTCTCCTTTTTCAGGAAACGCAAGCGGGGCAAAAAGAGTGCCCGTGGCTGAGGAGGCGATTTCGCTACGACCGCTTGATCAGACGCCGGTACTCTTCGTGCGGACCAATCCAGAACCAGACGATGCCACTCGGCGAGTCGAGGCCGAGCGCCCGATGCGAAGAACCAACGCGAACGGTCCAGAACCGCCCGACACGTTTGAAATGAAGCGACGGGTGCTGCGGCGCGGACTTGAGTAGCTCGTAGTTCTCACGAGCGATCTTCTGCATCTCGGGCGACAACTCAGCGAACTCCCGCCAGAATCGTCTAGCCGCGCGGTGGCTCAAAGTTCCGTCGTCTCGCCGCGCTCGTAATCTGCGAGCGCTTCATCCGCAAGATGATCGAGGCGTCCGGTGGCGACGTCCTGCTCCAGCTCGCGATCCCACGTCTGCCAATCGTGCTCAACAAACCACGCGCGGAAAGCGGCAAGCTCCTCGGGAGCAAGCTGCTCCACTTCTCGTTCGAGAGACTCAACCTTAGTCATGACTTGTGATTGTAAGGCTTCCTTTGCTCAACCTGATGCATCGGCCATCTGTCTTTCCGACCATCAGGCCTGCGGCACACCACAATGCGGACAGTGCGCGAATTTCGCTGGCGAGTACTTGCCGCAGGTCGCGCATAAAAAGGCTTCACTCACCACAGACCCCTTCGGCGATTCAGGCCTCATAATTTGCGCAGCTACTGGTGACGATGCCGGAATCATCGAGTTCACACCGCCGCACTTTGGACATATCTGATCACTCGCCGTGCTGGTTGCCCACACGAGGTAAATAATCCCCGGGACGATCAGCAGTATGAGCAGTGTGATTGCGACACACCCATTCAACTTGGATCTCGTGGTCGGGGTGCCTTCGTATCCGCACACGCGACAAATGTGGAAGTGCTGTCCTAAATACGCCCGCAGGAAATCAATCTCGGCTGCCGTTCTCCAGTTTTGAGCGCCGGGCTCAAATATGTACGCGTCCCTTGAAATCCGTCCGCTGCTCGCCCATGAACGAAGAACTTCCGCCGACTCCGCGCGGTAGTCCGTATCCCCAATTCGGACAAGGTATTCATTTTCGCCCACAGTCCATGTCCTTCCGAGTATTGCTCACGACACCAGCGGCCGGAACTTCTCCTCGCCAATTCCCAACATCTAGCTGATTCTTTCGAGCAAGGTCTTAATCTCTCTATGCTGCTCAGCGGCTTGTGCGATTCGACCAAGAATCGCTAGCAGGCATCCTATGCAAATGATTCCTACACCCATCGTAGCCTGCGAAAGTGACGTGAAGCCGCCCAATCCTGCAAGTAACGCGAGAACAACCATTAGAACCGTCATAGCTTGTACAGACTCCCGAAGGACATAGACACGCTTCGAAGGTTTCTGTGGCGGGATCAACTTGCGCGGCAAGAAAAGCCGAGGTGCATGCAACTGCCTTTTTGTCTTGGCTATCTCTGCCCGTCCAAAATCCCATTCAAAATCCCCCCAGCCTCCCCCACCCTAGGTCCCGGTCGCGTGAAGAGGTTTTCGTCGACGCCGATGGCGATGACTTTCTTTGTTCCGGCGCGTGTGAGGAGCGCTTGGACAGCTGACGGGGTGACGGAGTGGTTGGGGTAGAGGAGGATGTCGGGGGGGTGGGCGACGAAGGATTCGAGGGAGTAGGAGGGCCAGCCGTTGACTTCGACGGCGTTGGTGGCGCCGCAGAGGGTGAAGAGGTCGTCGGCGAAGGTGTTGCGGCCTGCTACGTAGAGGGGGTCGGTCCAGACGGCGAGCATCAGGCGCGGCGGGTGTGGGCGCGTTCGGCGTTGTTTCGCGAGGCTGGCGTTTAGTTTTGCGGCTGCGGCTGTGCTGTCGATGCCGAGGGCGGTGGCGATCGACTTCATCGATTTGGCGATGTCGGCTAGGCGCTCGTTGGTGACGACCAGCAACGGGATGTGGACCGACGCTAATGACCGTCCGAGGTTGGGCGGGAGGCCGGCGGCGTTGGCGATGACGAGGTCGGGGCGGACGGCGACGATCTTTTCGAGGTTCGGTTGGAGTCCGCCGACGCGCGGAAGTTTTCTTGTGGGCATCGCGTCCGCGGAGTAGTCGTCGGTCCCTACGATTCGGTCCGCGGCGCCGAGGGCGGTGACCATTTCCGTGACGTTGGGAGCCAGCGTCACGATGCGATGCGGGGTTTGTTTCGGCGGGGGCTCGGGAGCGGCGCATGCGGCGAGCAGCGCTAGCACCAGCACAGACAAGAGTGTCTGTGCCACACAGGCAACATCAAAACAAAAACCGCGGCGATGGCGCCGCGGTTGGTTGGAAGCGAACACGTTCAAGGCTACGACTCGCCGGCTTCGTCGTCGTCCATGTCGTTGTTGATGCCGAGGCGGGAGCAGGCGGCGGCGTACATCTGTTTGGAGGCGTTGATCGCGTTCTGCAGCTCGGCGATCCGGTCCTTCACTTTAGCCAGCTCTTCCTCGATCTGGTCCTTCAGGTCGCTGATCTCCTGCTTCGTAACCTGAAGCGTCGTCTCGTAAAACTTGCGCTGCTGATCGGTGATGACTGGCATTCTTTCCTCCGAATTTGATGGCGAACGAGCGCGCGATTATAGCTTGAAGTCGACGCGCACGTTGGTCCACGACTTCACGCGCACGCCGTCCTTTTCACCGGGCGCAAACGTCGAGCGGCGGATGCTTTGCTGCGCCGCTTCGTTGAGCACTGCCTGCGGACCGCTGACGACTCGCGTGTCGAGAACCTGGCCGGTCTCGGAGACGAGGACGCTGACGATGACGCTGCCCTGCACGTGCTGCACGCGGGCGATGGGCGGATAGTTGGCCGCGGCCTGATGGGTCATGTGCGCTGGCGTGAGTCCCGGCGTGCCGCCCGGAACGAGATCGCCCACC
>JBAVBF010000467.1:0-1820 GCA_049586115.1 Thermoanaerobaculia bacterium
CGATAGAATTGAGGCTTTCGCGCTTCATCTGCGTCCAAGTAGCTTTTCAAAAAGCGCCGCGCCCTCCCTTCTAGCCCGTCTTATTCGCGAGGGGGCGGCTGAGAGGCTGGCGAACGTGGCGTAAAGCGCTGATGCGGCGTAGGATTCGGTTGCGAAGCCAACCCCATCACCTTCACCCGCGAACGCCACGCCCGCCATGCCCGATGATACGATTCTGCCGTTCTCGTTTCCAGCCGTTCAGGCCAAGAAAGTCACGGCTGCCTTCGATGGCGGTCGCCTGACTTCGAACGGGGGCGTGATGCTTCTGGCGATGGCCGAGCGGCGTCTCGGTTTGGCCGCCAATTTGGCCCGGGTGTTCCCGGATCGGCGCGATCCGACGCGGGTCGTGCACAGCCTTGTCGATATGTTCCGCGCTCGCATGTTCGCGATCTGCTGCGGCTACGAGGACGCCGACGACCTCGATCATCTGCGGTCCGATCCCGCATTCAAGCTGGCCTGCGGACGGTTGCCGGACACGGGCCGGGATTTGTGTTCCCAACCGACGCTGTCGCGCCTGGAGAATGCTCCGCGACTGCGCGACGTGATCCGCCTGACCTACACGTTGGTCGACGCATGGATGGACAGTTACCCGCGCGAGCCGGCATCCGTCACCCTGGACATCGATGATACCTGCGATGTCGTCCACGGCCATCAGCAGCTCTCGCTGTTCAACGCTCATTATGACGAACGCTGCTTCCTGCCGATCCACGTCTACGACACGGAGACGAGCCGGCCCGTGGCGGTCGTGCTGCGGCCCGGCAAGACGCCTGGCGGCGTCGAGGTGCGTGCCCATCTGCGTCGCCTGGTACGGCACATCCGCACGCGATGGCACAATACGCGAATTACGTTCCGTGGCGACGGGCACTATGCTCGGCCGGAGGCGATGACGTGGTGCGAGAACAACGGCATCGACTACATCTTCGGTCTGTCCGGTACCAAGCCGCTCGCCAGAAAAGTCGACGAAGTCGCCGACGACATCCGCACCCGACGCGCCATCGAAAACCTGGCTGTTCTGCGCGGCTATACCGAGACGCACCACAAGGCAAAGTCCTGGGATCGCGAACGGCGCACCGTCGCCCGTATTGAGGCAACGATGCTCGGCCTCGACATCCGCTTCGTCGTCACCAGCCTCGATGTCGGCTCGGCCGAGTGGATCTACGACAGCCTGTATTGCGCGCGCGGCCAAGCCGAAAATCTGATCAAGCTGCATAAGACGCAGCTCGCCTCCGATCGCACCAGCTGCCGTTCGGCGCTCGCCAATCAAGTTCGCCTCGTTCTCCACACCGCCGCTTATTGGTTGATGCTGACCGTACGCGACGCCATTCCCAAAGTTCGGGAATTGGCCACTGCCGAGTTCGCGACGCTGCGTCTTCGGCTCTTGAAAATCGCCGCCCGTGTCGTCGAGACCACAAGCCGCATTCGCCTTGCGTTCGCCGCGGCATGTCCCGAAGCCGACCTGATCCGCAGCTTGCCCGGCGCGCTGCTGCCGCTCGGTCCTTGACCGCCGGGGCGTGCGCCCCCGTTCGCCAAACCCATCCCTCAAGCGCGTTGCAAAGTACCGGTCGTCAGGCGGTGAAAACCGAAGGCAATCCTGTGCGCCTCGTCAGAGCAGATCTGCGGCCGCATCAATCGGACCAAAAAACCGCGCTCTCACGAATAGGACGGGCTAGATTATGCCCTCGATAAAGCAGGGAGTGCGGACGTGGCTATAGGTATTGTGAAGTGGTTCAACCCGACGAAGGGATACGGGTTCATCCAACCCGACGGGGGCGGCAAGGATG
>JBAVBF010000468.1:0-5431 GCA_049586115.1 Thermoanaerobaculia bacterium
CCGGCCAGCGTGCCGCAGGTGATGATCGTGGAGAGTTTCCACCACATCGAAGCGTCGCCGCCGAGCGTGGGGATGAGCAGGTACGAAACGGCGTACGTGACGCCGACGGAAAGGATCGAGGTGATCCACACCAGCGAGGTGAGCGGCGCCTCGAAGTTCATGACGTCGGCGTTTTTGTACTTGGCCGCGGCGATGGCGCCGTTGAGCCAGTAGGAGACAGCCGAGGTGACGATCATCAGGACGCGCATGACGAAGATCCAGACCAGGAGCTGGGTCTGAACCATCGGATCGCTGACCGCGAGCAGGATGAACGTGATCAGCGCGACGCCGGTGACGCCGTAGGTTTCGAATCCGTCAGCAGTCGGACCGACCGAGTCGCCCGCGTTGTCGCCGGTGCAGTCGGCGATGACCCCGGGGTTGCGGGCATCGTCTTCCTTGATGTTGAAGACGATCTTCATCAGGTCCGATCCGATGTCGGCGATCTTGGTGAAGATACCGCCGGCGATGCGCAGGGCCGCAGCGCCGAGCGACTCACCGATGGCGAAGCCGATGAAGCACGGTCCGGCGTAGTCGCGCGGCACAAACAGAAGGATGAAGAGCATCAGCACGAGCTCAGTGGAGATGAGCAGCATGCCGATCGACATACCGGCCTTGAGCGGGATGTCGTAGGTCGGGAACGGCTTGCCGCGCAGCGACGCGAAGGCCGAGCGCGAGTTGGCGAACGTGTTGACGCGGATGCCGAACCACGCCACGCCATAGCTGCCGGCGATGCCGATGAGGCTGAAGATGATGATGATCGAGGTCTTCGTGACGCCGTAGTGCCGCAACACGCCGAAGTAGAAGACCATGATGACGCCGATGAAAAGCTCGAGCAGCAGGATGAATTTGCCCTGCGTCTGCAGATACGTTTTGCAGGTCTCGTAGATGAGCTCCGAGATTTCGAGCATCGACGTGTGCACGTCGAGCTTCTTGAGCTTCACGTACATGACGAAGCCGAAGAGCAGCCCGAGAACGCAGACGACGAGGCCGTACAGGAGCAGCCGTTGTCCGGTGATGCCGCCGAGGAATGTGGCCGAGCTCAAATCCGGCAACACGAGATTGGCCTCGGTCTGCGCCTCGGTGGGCTGACCGGCCAGACTCGATTCCTGCGCCGCGACCGGAGCGTTTCCGGCCGGCTGGGTAGTGTCCGTGCTTTGCGCGTGCGCAACGCCAGCGATGCAGACCATCAGCATCGCCAGGACCAGCGTGCGCGTGATCCATGACTTCATAGGTCCTCCGAAAGTTTTTGTTTGCGGTGATTCCGCAGGGTAAGGGGGCGGGATTGTAAAGCATTTCACGCGGAGACGCGGGGACGCGGAGAAAAGCGTCAATGTTAGGATTGCCGGCGATATGGGCCGCTTACTTCAGAAGGCAGTTGATGAAGCGTCGAAGTTGCCGGAAGCGGAGCAGGAAGCAATAGGAGCGTGGCTTCTCGCCGAGCTCGAATCGGAACGTAGATGGGACGAGCTTTTCGCGAGGTCGCACGACATGCTCTCTGAGTTGGCCGCGGAAGCGATCCGTGAGGATGAGGCGGGACTGACGCAGCCACTCGATCCGGACACCATGTGAAGTCACGAACGAACCACGCGTTCCGGAAGATGCTCGCCTCTTCCTCGGGACGTCCAGGAGCAGGCACGCGCCACATACCGCCTGTTTCTATCGAATCCGCGGCATCCAAGCCTGCATTTCAAACGCGCATTTACGCGCGAGCCAATTGTCTCCGTCCGTGTAGGCGGCGATTACCGCGCCGTCGGCATCCAACGAGAGGCCGGCGCAATTCTCTGGTTCTGGATCGGTCCGCACGAGTCGTACGAAACTCTTCTCGCGAATCGCAAACGATGAGTCGCGGATCCCGCCGTACGATACGGCCATGAACTGGCTCATCAAGAATTTCCTGCGCGGCCTGGTCATCGTCGTGCCGATCGCGTTGACGTTGTATCTGCTGTACGAGGCTTTCGTCCGGATCGACCGGCTTCTGAACCTGCCGACGCCGGGGGTGGGGTTCGCGATCACGATCGTGACCATCATCGCCATCGGGGCGGTGGCCTCGAACTTTTTCGTGCGGAAGTTTCTGCGGATGACGGAAGTGATCTTCACGCGTGCGCCGTTGGTGCGCCTCGTCTATGCGTCGATCAAGGATCTGCTCGAAGCGTTCGTCGGCGATAAGAAGCGGTTCGATCAGCCGGTGGCGGTGACGATCACCGACGGCGTGCGAACGCTCGGCTTCATCACACAGGACGACCTCGGATTTCTCGCGCTGCCCGGACAGATCGCCGTCTACCTGCCGTTCTCATACAGCAT
This sequence comes from Thermoanaerobaculia bacterium, assembly GCA_049586115.1. Classification (GTDB taxonomy): domain Bacteria; phylum Acidobacteriota; class Thermoanaerobaculia; order Gp7-AA8; family Gp7-AA8; genus JADGNZ01. The sequence continues at coordinate 2,341 of JBAVBF010000468.1, forward strand.
GGCCGGGACGCTGGTGGTGGTGGCGCGCGACCGCGTGGAGGCGCTGGCGGTGGACAGCGCGAACGTCATGGCGCTTGTGATCTCCGGAGGTGTGTCACGCGGAGGCGCGGAGACGCGGAGATGAAAACCCGCGTGCTCCGCCTCTCCGGGAACTCCGCGTGACACGGTTTGTGCAGTGCGCTCGCGCATGTCTTGCGTCGTCGCAAGTTTTGGATATGATCGCGCCCGCCGTATCCCACCGAGGTAGCAGCCTGTAGATGGCTCAAATTTTCCACCGTAGTGCCAATACTCTCGCCCGCGTCACGATCTTCGGCGCCGTATTCGCCGTCGCATTCGTACTGTGGGCGATCGGCGGCGTGGTCCGCTCGCCGTACGCGACCGATCAGGGCATCGAGCGCGAGCAACCGGTTCCGTTCAGCCATCAGCATCACGCCGGCGGACTCGGGATCGACTGCCGCTATTGCCACACCAGCGTCGAGACCTCGAATTTCGCCGGCATCCCGCCGACGCAGACCTGCATGAACTGCCACTCCCAGATCTGGACGAATGCCGAGATGCTCGAACCGGTGCGGGCCAGCTTCGCGACCGGCAAACCGATCGTCTGGTCGCGCGTGCACCGGCTGCCGGATTTTGTCCATTTCAATCACTCGATTCACGTAGCCAAAGGAATCGGATGCGCGAGCTGCCACGGCCGCATCGACATGATGCCGCTGACCTATCAGGCCTCGCCGCTGACGATGGAGTGGTGCCTGAGTTGCCACCGCGCGCCGGAGAAGTTCGTCCGCCCGCGCAACCAGGTCTTCAACATGGCCTACATCACGAACGATCAGGAGAGCATCGGCCCGAAGCTGGTGCAGGAGTACAACATTCAGAAGTTGACGAATTGCTCGACATGTCATTACTAGGGTGTAGGGAGTCGGGAGTGGGGAGTCGGAGAACGAGGCCAGAACCTCAAAGCTCCGACACCCGACACCCGACACCCGACGCCCGACACCCGGATCGCGCCATGACCGACACCAACGAACTGAACCTCGCAGGCTTCAAAAAGCGCCTCGGCCCCGAGTACTGGCGGAGCCTTGAGGAATTGTCGCGCGAGGATTTCGAGCAGGTCGTGGAGACGGAGTTTCCGGCCGGTGCGCTGGCGCTCGAGCGCGGCGTCGACCGCCGCGATTTCGTCAAGCTCATGGGCGCATCGATGGCCCTCGGCGGACTGGCGGCGTGCAACCGTCCCGCGGAAAAGATCGTTCCGTACGTTCGCCAGCCGGAGAATCTGATTCCCGGCCAGCCGCTGTTTTTCGCCTCGGCCATGCCGATCAGCGGCTACGCTCACGGCGTGCTCGTCGAGAGCCACATGGGACGTCCGACGAAGATCGAAGGCAATCCCGATCACCCGTCGTCCCTCGGCGCGACGAATTCATGGATGCAGGCCTCGATCCTCGGCCTCTACGATCCCGATCGCTCCCAAGTCGTCCGCCACCTCGGCGAGATTTCGACGTGGAGCGAGTTCCTGGCCACGCTCGCGCCGGCGCTCAAAGCTGGCGGCGTGCGACTCCTGACGCAGACCATCACCTCGCCGACCCTCGGCGCGCAGATCCAGCAGTTTCTCGCGCAGTCGCCCGGCGCGAAATGGCATCAGTGGGAACCGGCCGGCGGACACAACGTGCGAGAAGGATTGCGTCTCGCATTCGGCGGCTACGCAAACGCCGTCTATCACTTCGACAAAGCGAACGTGGTCGTCTCACTCGATTCCGACTTTCTCGAACGCGGACCTGGCCATCTTCGCTACGCGCGCGACTTTTCCAGCCGCCGCAAAGTGCGCAAGGGGACGACGTCGATCAATCGCCTCTACGCGATCGAGTCCGGCCCCACCGGTACCGGCTCGATCGCCGATCATCGTTTGTCGGTACGTCCGTCGCAGGTCGAGGCCTACGCGCGAGCGATTGCCGGCTCCGGAGCCGCGCCCGATCACGCCGACTGGATCGCCGCACTCGTTCGCGATCTCCAGAAAAACCGCGGCGCCAGCATCGTCGTCGCCGGCGACGAGCAGCCGCCCGCCGTCCACGCCCTGGCCATGGCCATCAACCAGGCGCTCGGCAATATCGGCTCGACGATCACCATCACCGATCCGGTGGAAGTCGCTCCGGTCAATCAGCTCGATTCGCTGAAGCAGCTCGTCGCCGACATGAACGCCGGCGCCGTGAAGACGCTCATCATCCTCGGCGGAAATCCGGTTTACGACGCACCGACCGATCTCGCATTCGTCAAGGCGATGGACAAGGTTCCGTTCCGCGCCCATCTCTCGCCGTACTACGACGAGACGTCGATGCACGTGCACTGGCACATCCCTGAGACGCACTACCTCGAATCGTGGAGCGACGCACGCGCGCACGACGGCACGGTCTCGATCGTCCAGCCGCTCATCGCGCCGCTCTACAACGGCCGCTCGCCGCATGAGCTTCTCGGCGCGCTCCTAGGCGGACTCGATGCATCGCCGTACGACGTCGTCCGCACCTACTGGCAATCGAAAGCGGGCGCGCTCAACTTCGATGCAACGTGGCGCAAGTGGTTGAACGATGGCGTCATCGCGGGATCGGTGCTTCCTGCAAAAACTGCGGGCGGGACGCCTGCGCTCCCGGGCGCGACCGCGGCATCAACGAGTGGCTACGAACTGCGCATCCTGCCCGATCCGAACATCTACGACGGCCGCTACGCGAACAACGCCTGGCTGCAGGAGCTGCCGAAACCGCAGACGAAGATCTGCTGGGAAAACGTCGCGTTGGTCAGTCCGAAGACCGCGGTCGCTCTTGGATACGACGACAAACGCCGCGACGCGCTCGTCAATGAAAAACAGACATTGCTCGCCGACGTAAAGTACCGCGGCCGCACGATCCGCACGCCGATCTGGGTCGTGCCCGGCCACGCCGACGGCACCATCACCATGTTCATGGGCTACGGCCGGACGCGCGGCGGCCGCGTTGCCACGCCCTCTCCCGATACGAAGGGGATGTACGGCCCCGACCTCGACGCCTTCCACATCTCAGGGAACACGATGGGCGTCGACCTGACGCCGTTCCGATTCTCCGATGCGCTC
>JBAVBF010000469.1:0-10523 GCA_049586115.1 Thermoanaerobaculia bacterium
GTGCAGGATCAGCATCGGCTTCTCGCAGGAACGGAGATAGCCGAAGTCGTACTTGTTGACCGGCGTCCCGATCAGGAAGATCGCATCGACCGCGGCGATCTCGCACGCTACGCGCGAGGCCACCCACGCGCCGAATGAGAAACCGCCGACGATCACTTTCTTTCCGGGATGCTTCTTGATCAGCCAGTCGATCGCGGCAACGACATCGCCCTGCTCACCTTCCCCTTCCTCGTGATGGCCGGCGCTGTTACCCGTGCCGCGGAAGTTGAAGCGGAGCGTGGCCACGTTCGCGGCCTCGAGTCCGCGCGCGGCGCGGAAGACGACCTTGTTGTGCAGCGTGCCGCCGCCGAGCGGATGGGGATGGCAGACCACAGCCACGGCAGCGGGATCCTGGAGATCGCGGTAAAGCGCCTCGAGCTTGCCGGCGCTCGAAAAGAGATCGACGTGGCGAAGAGGTTTCGGGTTCACAGTACGCCCGACGTTTCGCGCACCGGCGCGAGCCTGACCAGGATGCGGTTGCCGTCTACTTTCACTTCGTGCGTGGCGATCGTGTACTCGGCGTTGCCGGGACAGAGTCCGGTGCGGACGTCGAACCCCCAAAGGTGCCAAGGACAGACGATCTCGTCGCCGAGGAGATCGCCCTCGGCGAGCGGACCGCCGCGATGCGGACAGCTGTTGTCGGTGGCGAAGAATCCGCGCGCGGTGTGGGAGATGGCAACGCTGCGGTCATCGACCTTCACGGCCCTGATGCGGCCGATTGGAAGTTCGGCCGCGTTCAGGACCTCGGTAAAGGCTTCATTCATCGGACGCGCACTCTAACAAAAGCGATGTCAGTGAATCTTTTGGCGCATGGCGCGGTACGTGTTCCAGTCGGGCTCTTTCGAACCGGCGCTGAGCGTGATCGGATACGGATGACCGGGGATGAGGCGATTCAGCTCGGACGCGAACGCCTTCGGATCGGCGACGTACCAGAGCCACGTGCGCTCGCCCTTGCCGGTCACGATCATCATCAGATAGCCGAGATGGTCGCCCTGAATCGGATCGACGGCCGCTTCAAACTTGGCGATCTGCGTCACGACCTTGTCCGCCGGCATTCCTTTGGCGTCGGGCGCGTACTTCCAATGCATTTCGATCGCGGTCGGAAACTTGGCCGGCTGCGCATCGGGCGGCACTTCGTTGCGGACTTTCAGCAGGAGCAGGCTGTCGGCCTGCTTGGAGAGGGTCACGACCCAGCTGACGTTGGGACCTTTGTCTGTTGGAGCCGCGACGGGAGTCTTCTTTGGCTGCGGCGTGTCGGCGATGAGCGCGGATGCGAACAGCGCCGCGCAGAGTGCAACTGCAATTCGTTTCATTGTTTTCCTTTCATGCGATCCAGACGGGGCGCGGGACGCCGTTGCGGCCGACGGCGGCGCTGCCATCCCAAACGCCCGGAATAGTAGTGCCGCAATCGGGACAGCGGCCGTCACTCAATCGATACGAAGTGACGCGAAAACCGGTGCGGCCGATGACGATCGCATTGCACGACGGGCAATGCGTGCTCTCCAAATCGCCGACGGCGCCCGGGATATTGCCGGGGTAGATGAAGCGCAGTCCCGCGCGGCGGCCGATTTCGTACGCGCGCAGAAGTTGGTTGGCCGAGGTGTTCGCGTTCGCGGTCATCTTGTAATCCTGATGGAACGCCGTGATGTGCCACGGGATGTCGCGATCGACGCTCGCCAGGAACTCGGCGATCTGCGTCAACTCGTCATCGGAATCGTTGAAACCGGGGACGATCAGCGTGACGATCTCCACCCAGATGCCGCGTTGCTTGAGACCATTGATCGTGTCGAGCACCGGCTGCAACGTGCCGCCGAGGTCGCGATAGTGCGCGTCGGAGAATCCTTTGAGATCGACTTTGTAGAGATCGACATACGGCGCGATGTAGTCGAGCACCTTCTCCGTTCCGTTGCCGTTCGAGACGTAGGAGCAGACCAAACCTTCGCGCTTCGCTTCCTTGAAAATCTCGACGGCCCATTCCGAGGTGATGAGCGGCTCGTTGTAGGTCGAGGTGATGACGTTCGCGCCGTGACGCTTCGCAAGGGCGACGAGCTCGGCCGGTTCGATGTCGACCGGTGCCGCGCCGGCGACGGGATCGCGCAGCGCTTGCGACGTGACCCAGTTCTGGCAGTAGCCGCAGTGGTAGTCGCAGCCGAGCATTCCGAACGAAAGCGCGAGAGCGCCGGGATAGGCGTGGAAAAACGGTTTCTTTTCGATCGGATCGACCTGCAGCGCCGCCGCGTAACCGCGCGGGACGCGCAACACGCCGTCCTCGTTGTAGCGGACTTTGCAGATGCCGTTGAGGCCGTTGAGGATTTTGCAGCGATGGCCGCACGAGTAGCAGCGCACCGCTTTGTTCTCGAGTTTGTCGTACAGCTCAGCCGCGCCCTCGGCCGTTCTCGCGGCCAGGACTTCGCCGAGCGCAGTTTGTTGTGGACTTGCTACGGACATGGCGAGGAAAACGCCGCGAACCGTGCTCGTATTGCGGATTCAGTGATGCGCGGGCGCGGCCACCGGCAGGAAGTACAACGCCACCGCAATGATCGCGTAGACCGCCAGAAGCTGGATCCCTTCGTACCAGTTGGTCTCTCCGTCCATGACCAGGTACGAAAAGATAGCGACGCACAATCCGACCGCGAGCATCTCGAACGGCGTGAAGAGCAGATCGAGCGGATGCCCGAGCGGATACGACAAAAACACGAGCAGCGGCGTGACGAAGAGCGCGATCTGCACGCTCGACTGCATGGAGATGTTGAGCGCAGTATCCATCTGATTGCGCATCGCCAGCATCACCGCGGTCGAATGCTCGGCGGCGTTGCCGACGATGGCTAGAACGACGAAGCCGAGGAAGACTTCGTTCATCCCCCACGCCTTCCCCGCCTCCCCCACCGCCGCCACCAGCCCCTCGGCCACCACGCTCATCAGCACACTCGCGAACACGAGCAGTCCGATCGCGCGCTTGAGACTCCACACGTCCTCGTCGGCCATCTCCGGCGGTTCGATGACGGCGCTGAGCTGCTCCTTGTGCGTCTTGAACGCGAAGAACAAGCCGAGGATGTAGACGATGATCAGGATGATGGCGGTGCCAACCGAGACCTGATGAATCAACTGCGGCTGATGCGCCGAGGCGGCGGACCGGAAGAAGAGCGCGGGAACGAGAAACGACGCGACGGCGAGAATGAGCTGGCCTGCCTGCGATTCCGCCGCGAGCGCGTTGAATTTGAGCGTGCGATGTTTCCATCCACCGGCAAGCATCGACAGTCCGGCGACGAAGAGCAGGTTGCCGACGATCGATCCCGTGAATGACGCACGCACGACGCCAGGCAATCCGGCGCGAATGGCAAAGATGGCGATGACCATCTCCGCAAAGTTTCCGAACGTGGCGTTGAAAAGCGCACCGTACGTCGATCCCATGCGATGCGCGAGCTGCTCGGTGCTGAGGCCGATCCACGCCGCAAGCGGAAGCACCGCCGCGCAGGCGAAAACGAATTCGGCGACGAGATGGCCGTGAATGAAATGCAGCGCGATGGCGACGGGGATGGTGGCGTAGAGAAGCCAGCTTAGGACGCGTTTCATCTGTTCTTACTAACTCTATCCTGACCTGTCATCGTGAGCCGCCGCGGCTCACGATGACAGGCGATACACTTCCGCGCTCCGATGATCACCAGCGAGACAGCCGATTACATCACCACCATCACCCTCAACCGTCCCGAAAAACTCAACGCCTTCGCCGGCACGATGCGCGAGGAATTGATCGCCGCGCTGCGGAGCGCGGCGGAGGATACGGACTGCCGCGTCGTCGTCATCACCGGAGCGGGACGCGCGTTCTGCGCGGGCGGCGACGTCGAATACATGTCCGGCCTGCAGAAGAACGGCGACGTGGATGCCTTCCGAAAGCTCCTCGACGCCGGCCGTGACGTCGTCACGCAGATCGTCGAGATGCCCAAGCCTGTCATTGCCTCGGTCAACGGCGTCGCCGCCGGCGCCGGCTGCAACCTTGCGCTCGCCTGCGACTACCGCATCGCCTCGGACACCGCAAAGCTCGGCGAAACGTTCGTTAAAATCGGCATCCATCCCGACTGGGGCGGAACGTGGTTCCTGCCGCGACTCGTAGGCCCAAGCCGGGCGTTCGAGTTGCTGACTACGGGACGAATGGTCGACGCCACCGAGGCGCTGTCGACTGGGATGGTCGATCGCGTGGTGCCGCTTTCGGACTTGCCGGAGAACACGCTGATGTTCGCGCGCGCAATCGCGCTAGGCCCGCCGCAGGCGATCGCGGACATCAAACGCGCGCTGGCGTCGTCGCAGGCGAATTCGTTGTCCGCGCAAGTGGATTTGGAGAGCGAGCATCAGGTACGCGCGTTCCTCTCGCGCGACGCGGGGGAAGGGATGGCGGCGTTCTTCGAGAAAAGAACACCGCGGTTTGACGGGCAATAGGACGGTTCACGCGGAGCGTGAACCGTTCCCTCATCGCTACGGCAGCGTTCGCGCGATGACGAGCGTCTCGTCGTCCTTCTGCGGGGCGTTGGCGACGAAGGCGTCGACGGCCTCGGCGATCGCGTCGCGGACTTCGCTGGCCGAGGCGTTGGAGAGGCGCGAGAGAAGTTGTTCGAAAACTTCGTTGCCCCATTCGTCGCCCGCGGCGTTTTCAGCTTCGCAGATGCCGTCGCTGTAGAGCACGACTGTCGATCCGGCGGGGAACGGACGCGTTTGCGTCATGTACTTCGACGCGCCGAGGATGCCGATGGGGAGTCCGTGGGAGCGAAGATGCTCGATGTGGTCGCCGGTGATGACGTAGCAGGGATTGTGGCCGGCGTTGACGAACTGAATCGTCTCGGCCTCGGGGTCGATCGTGACCACGATCATGGTGATGAACTTGTTCTCGGCCGACCAGCTGTGGATGTGGCGATTCAGTTCCGTGGCGATGTCACCGAGCTCGCGTCCCTCGGCGAAAAGAAGCTGGATGGCGGCGTGAAATGCGGACACGAGCAACGCGGCCGGCATCGACTTTCCGGCGACGTCCGCGACGACCGTCGTCAGCGTTCCGTCGCGCTGGAAGAACGCGTGATAGTCGCCGCCGACCTGCTTGGCGGGACGTGAAAGCGCCGCGAGCTCGAGTCCTTCGATGACCGGAATCGACTTCGGAAGAATGTCGCTCTGGATCGTGGCCGCGAGATCGAGCTCGCGCTGCATGGCCTGCTTCTCAAGCGCTTCCTTGTGCAACCGCGCGTTTTCGAGCGCGATCGCGACCTGGTTGGCGAAGAGCGAGAGCAGCCGCAGCTCGTTCGCTTCGAAAACGCCGACGTCACCTTCGCGCGTTTCGCGATCGCCGGCGGCGAGCACGCCGATCACTTCGTTGTTGCCCTTGATCGGAACGGCGACGGTGGCGATGCAGCCGGGGAAAATGCATTCCGAGGCGTCTTCGAACGTCAGCGCCTCGCCGGCGGCGACGACGCGGTCGGTGATCTCGTCATCGAGAAAATCGGAGCGGGTGTCGCCGAACGAACGGTAGACGCGGAACTTGTCGCCGTCGCGGAGAAACAGCGCGGCGCGGCGCGCGTTGATCAGCGAAATCATCCGGAAGAGGATCTCGTCCGCGAGTGCGTCGATGTTCAGCGTGCCGGCGATGGAGAGGCCGATGTCGTACAGCGATTCGAGCTCCCACAGCCGGTATTTGAGCTGGAAGTCGCCTTCGCGCATTTCCTGGGACAGGCGGTGCGTATTCAGCAGCGACGCGGCGAACGTTCCGGCGGCGTGCAGCATGCGGAGATCTTCGTCCGAGGCGGCGTCGCCGGAGAGCGCGACGACGCCGAAATGATCGCGCGACGTGCGCATCGGAATGATGTGCCGCGCCTTCGGATCGAGCTCCGCGGAGTCGAGAGAATCACCGTCGAGGATTTCCGGCGCGACGCAGATCAGCGTCTTCGCCGCGAGGCGCATCTCCGGACCGCGCGCGTCGCGCAGATAGACGGCGCCGGCGTCGTAGGGAGTGTGTTTGATGAACGCGTCGAGGATCAGCGATCCGTGCGAAGCGAGCGCCGCCCGCTCGAGTTGCTGCAGGTCCTGCAGAAACTCCGCGAACTGGTGAACGAGGGGGGACATGCGAGAGGTGGAAGGATAGCAGTTGCCGGTGATGCGCTTGCGAGGCTACTTCAGAGTCCCAACTCCTTCATCGCGTTCTCTTCGTTGTCGAAGATGGTCGCGTAGTTGGCCAGGCCCATGATCTGGAAGGTCTTGTGGATGACGGGCGTAAGGCAGCAGAAGGCGATCTTGCCGCCTTTGTCGATCATCTTCTCGATGATCTCGATGAGGATGCTGATGCCGATGGAGTTGACGATTTTCGTATCGCGAAGATTCAGCAGCAGAGTGCGCACGCCGGCGTCCATCAGTTCGTAGGCACGAACGGCGATTTCTTCGCCGCCTACATTGTTGATGTAGCCCTTGGTGTAGAGCACCGCACCGTTGTCTTTGCGGTCGACCGCGACTTTCAGTTCCTCAGTCATGATTCTTTCTTCTCGTATTTGACCATATGGATGGTGGTTCCGCCGCCCGACGACGTCGAGATGCTTACCTCGTCCATGTGTGCTTCGATCAGTTGCAGTCCGCGGCCACGTTTGTGAGAAACACCGGGAGCCGGCCGTCGCGACCGAGCCTCGGCTGGATCGAATCCGCGTCCGTGATCGGTGACCCAGACATCAATCCGGCTGCCGTCGCCTTGGGAAGTACCGACGAATCTTAGATAGATGCGGTTGTCCGCGCAACCGGAATGCTCGCGAGCGTTGATGCAGGCTTCGATGATCGCATGAGTCATCTCATCGATCTTCTCGGAGCTCATGCCGAGCTCGCGGGCGAGATTGCCGGCCGCGCGGGCCGCTGCGATCTCGATATCCGCGACCATCGGGAGCGTGAGCTCCATCTGCCGCTCGGCGGTCGTCGTCATTTCGGAAGTGTCCTGAATGACGCGATCAAAAGCCGAGAAGCAAGGCCACTGCGGACTTGATCCACTCGGGGATGCCGCCGAGCTGCTCGATGGCGAGCAGGGCGAAGGTGTTGACGGCCAGCAGCATGGGAAGCGCGTACTGGACGGAAACGGCGGTGGTGCGGGTTTGAGCGATGCTTTTCATGGTGTCCCCCCTCAGTTGTCGGGACCCACCAAGAGCAACGCGACTGCCACGGTTGGCTTTTCAGGTGCACTCTCTCTAAGCCTCTGATGCTGCGAAGTTTACACGAGAAATCGGCGAAATGTGACGAAGTGTGCGAGTGGGGCAAATCGCTACAGTACGAAGGTTTCAAACATTCACTGACCTGTAAGTCATTGTTTTCATGCGAGTTCCTAGTGAACGTCCCAAGACTCCACAGCTGGGACTAATTGGGACAACGACTCGCGCATCCGGTAGAGGGTCTTGCGGTCGACGCCGAGGATCTTGGCGGCTTTGGAGATGTTGCCTTTGGTGTGGACGAGCACGCGAGCGACGTAGCGGCGCTCCAGTTCGTTGAGCGATGGGAAGTCGGTCAGCATCTCCACACCGCCGGCTCCGGAAGCGGATTCGGGGAGGGCGAGGTCGCCCGGATCGATGACGGGATCGGTGGTCAGCGCAAGCGAGCCTTCGATCAGATTCTCCAGCTCGCGCACGTTGCCGGGGAAGGGATAGCGCATCAGTTTCTGCAGCGCTTCCTGCGTGATGCGCACGTCGTGCAGCCCTTCGCGCTTGCCGTATTTGTCGAGGAAGAAGCGCACCAGCTTGGGGATGTCTTCCTTGCGGTCGCGCAAGGGTGGCAGGACGATCTCGACGACTTTGAGCCGGTAGTAGAGGTCCTGCCGGAATTCGGTCTTCTCGATCATCTGCTCGAGATCGCGATGCGTGGCGGCGAGGATGCGCACGTCGATCGGGATGCGGCGCCGTCCGCCGAGCTTCTCCACTTCGCGCTCCTGCAGCACGCGCAGAAGCTTGGCCTGCAGCGTCAGCGGGATGTCGCCGATCTCGTCGAGGAAGATGGTGCCGCCTTTGGCGAGCTCGAACTTGCCGGGACGCGCATCGACGCCGGTGGCCACTCCGCGCTCGATGCCGAAGAGCTCCGACTCGAGCAGCGTCTCGGGCAACGCGGCGCAGTTGATGGCTACAAACGGTCCATCCTTGCGCGGCGAGTTGCCGTGGATGAGGCGCGCCACCATCTCTTTGCCAGTTCCCGACTCGCCGCGAATGAGAACGCTGGCCTGCGAATCGGCCACGCGCGCGACGAGGTCGATGACCCGCTGCATCTTGGGCGAGTCGCCGATCATGAGCCGGTCGCTGTAGTCGCGCAGCATGCGCTGTTTGAGGTTGCGGTTTTCGTCCTCGAGCGTTTCGCGAAGCACCGACAGCTTGTGAAAGTTGCGGGCGTTGTCGATGGCGGCGCCGCCGATGGCGGCGAGCGAGGCCAGGAAGCGCAGATCGTCCTCGACGAAACTGCCGCTCTTCGCGCCGCGCTCTTCTTTTCCGCCGACGCCGATGATGCCGATGATGGTCTCGCCGGAGATCATCGGCGCGAGCAGCAGGTCACTGCCGGTACCGCCGAGAAATTTGGAGACGGTGACGGACATCGGCTCGCGCGAGGCCAGCACCTGCTTGATGGGAGGCTCGTTGAGAATCGCGTTGGCGGGCGTCGGGATCTCGACGCCGAAGGTGAAGATCTGCTGGACGTTGAGCTTTTCGTCGAGCGAGAAGACGAAGCCGACCGTGGCGTCGAGCACAGCGATTGCGCGATGCATCAACTCTTCGATCAGCTCCCCTTCCGGCCGCAGGGTGTTGAGCGCACGGCCGACGTCGTAGAGCGCCTCCAGTTGGAGAAGCTTGCGGCGAAGCTCGAAGGTCGATTGTTGCGCCACTAATCCCGTCCCATCGCTCTCCTGCATTCACCGAGCAGGAAGTCGCAGTTCCAGCTCGCGTAGAACGCCGGATCCATCGCGTAGATTCTTACGAACAACGGTGCCGCTTCGTCGAATCGCCCGCGCTTCATCTCCGTCCGCGCCAGAAAGTAGATGGCGCGGATGGTGAGCGGATCGACTTCGTTCTTCTCGACGATTCCCCGAAAGCCGGCCTCGGCCTCAGTGAACGCGCGGCGTTGGTACGCGCAGAGCGCTTTGGAGTAATCGTCGGTGGCGCCGCAGGTACTCGGCGGCTTGGCGTTGGCTGCCGTCGCGATAGCGAGGAGCAGTAACAGAGTGCAGCGCATCCGTGGCAGTTTAGTTCACGCGGAGGCGCGGAGTCGCGGGGAAAGGCAGTTCTCCGCGTCTCCGCGCCTCCGCGTGAAAGCCTTCGTTCCGAATACACTCGACTCGTGAAACTCGGCATCATCGGCAACGGTCGCGCGTCTTGGGCGTTCGCAAGCACCTGGCGCCGCATCGGCTGGCAGCTGACGGGCATCGCCACACGCGGAGCGCCGATCGAGGAGCTGGCAAGAGACAGCGAGATCATCCTCGTCGCCGTCAGCGATCGCGCCATCGAAGAGGTGGCGGCCGCGATCCCCGAAACGAACGCCGTCATTTTTCATCCCAGCGGCGCGCTTCCCGCGCTTCGCGGCGGCTTCTCGCTGCATCCGCTGAAATCGCTGCCGCCGGTTGGCGAATCATCCGATCTCGAAGGGACGCTGCTCGTCTTCGAGGGCGCCCATCGCGAAATCGCGCAAGAGATCGCGAGCGCAGCCGGAGCTCGATTCGCGGAGATCTCCGCCGAGGCAAAGATCCGCTACCACGCTGGCGCCGTATTCGGATCGAATTACGTCGCCGCGCTGCTCGACATCGCCGAGGAGTTGATCGGAATCGACGGCGCGCGCGAAGACATCGCGGCGCTGGCGAGGTCCGCAATCGACAATTGGGCCGCGCACACGGACGCGCGGCGATTCACGGGTCCGGCGGCGCGCGGCGACGCCGCCATCATGCAGCAGCATCGCGGCGCATTGCGCGATTCACCGGAACTTGCAGAGATCTACAGACTTCTGGCCGCGCACATTGTTGCGGCTGCAAAGTAGCGGGTGCTACCATCGACCCCCTTTCGATCGGAGCGCGGGCGGAATGGTTTTCTTTAATTACGCGACGATGCAGATGGCCGCGAAGATCGTTTATTACGGTCCGGGCCTCTGTGGAAAGACAACCAATCTGCATCACATCTACGCCAAGACCTCGCCGCAGAGCCGCGGCGAGATGGTCAGCCTCGAGACCGAAACCGACCGTACGCTCTTCTTCGATCTGCTTCCGATCGACGTCGGCGTCATCGGCGGATTCAAGACCCGGCTGCAGCTCTACACCATCCCGGGACAGGTCTTCTACAACACCACCCGTAAGCTCGTGCTGAAGGGCGTCGACGGCATCGTGTTCGTGGCCGACTCGCAGAAAGCGATGCTCGACGCGAACCTGGAGAGCTTCAAGAACCTGCGCGAAAACCTCGCCGAGATCGGCCTGTCGATCGACGAGATCCCGCTGGTGCTGCAGCTCAACAAACGCGATCTCC
>JBAVBF010000470.1:0-6973 GCA_049586115.1 Thermoanaerobaculia bacterium
GCTGCGGCTTCGCCTCCGCAGCTCCGGCGGCTCAGGATGACAGTTTCGGCTACGCGCGCGACAACCGCTGATCATCGCCCGCCACCGCCACGCCGACCGCGTTCTTCGTCGTCGATTTCACGCGATACATCGCCGCATCCGCCTGGCGAATGAGATCGTCCTTGGTGATCCCGTGCGTCGGATACGTCGCGATGCCGAAGCTGGCGCTGATCGAGATGTCGATATTGTCGGCGAGATGAAACGGCGCGGACATCAGCGCTTTCCGCACGCGATGGGCGACCGCGACGGCCTGCTCCTGATCCGTCTGCGGCAGGATGATGCAGAACTCGTCGCCGCCGAAGCGGACCACTTTGTCGATGCCGCGCACCGCCGCGAGGATTCGCTTGGCCACTTCCTGCAGCGTGCGCGATCCGGCCAGATGACCGTGCGCGTTGTTGACTGTTTTCAAATCGTCGAGATCGAGAAAAATGATGCTGCACATCGCGCTGTAGCGTTTTGCGCGCTCGATCTCTTCGTCGAGGTATGACTCGAAGAAGCGGCGGTTGTAGGCCTTGGTCAGATCGTCGCGCATGGCCAGGTCGCGGCTGCGCGTGAGTTGATAGATGTTGCTGAGTACGGAGGCGACGGAACGGAGATAGCGGCTGACGTTGATCGCCGCTTCGTCATCGAAATGATCGTGCGGTGCGAGCGCGACGCGAATGACGCCGACGAGGTCGTGCTGCGCCTGCATCGGCATCACGATCATCCCCGCGGCGCGATCCGCGGCGAACGATTGGCCGGATGACAGCGCGCGCTGCAGAAGGTCGGGCGGAATGCCTGGCAGAAACTCGCCCGTTTCGCGCACGGCCGGATCGGAGGTGTAGCTGACCACGTATCGCTCCACGCGCGGATCGTGCAGAAACAACGTGCCGTGCGTCAGCCCGAGGAGGTCAAGGACCGTGCGCGTGATGCGCTCGGAAACGGTGTTCGCGTCCGCAATCGTCATCAGTTCGTGAATCTGCGTCAGATACGCGACCTCGGTCTCCAGACCCGCGGCATGGATGACGGTGCCCGCGAGATCGACGGCGACCGCGAGCGTCTCCACCGGATTCGCAACAAAGGCCGCGCGCGGAACGCGAATGTCTCCGGCACGCCGTTCGCCATCGATCGCGGCGCCGTACAGCACGATGCGGACGAGGCTCTTGCGCGGCGGATCGTTCAGGACGCCGGAAGCATCGACGTCGACGACGACGATGCGGCAGCGCTCGCACTCCTCCCCATCGACGAAGACGAAGCCGGGAGCGTTCTCGCGCAACCGCGCGACGATCTCCTGCCCGCCGTAAACGCCGATGGACTGCTGCGACATGGCTGCGGCGGAGTCTACACGCTGTACGAATCACAGCACGGTCATCCTGAGCCGCCGCAGGACGATCGAAGGGCCCCTAACTGCTAACCCCGGCGGACGGCGACGCGAGCACATCCCTCTGCTATCGTCGCCGCGATGCCTGAATCGAAGACCGCGCGGGTCCGCATCGTGCGAATGCCCGGAGGAGCGAACGACGATTCCGTCGTCGTCGAAGAGCCGCTCGAGATCCGCGTCGGCGACAAACCGGTATCGGTGACGTTGCGGACGCCGGGCGATGACTTCGACCTCGCCGCCGGCTTTCTCTTCACGGAATCGATCGTCAGCAACCGCTCCGACGTCGAATCGATCCGGCACTGGGCTTCGCCGAACGTCGTTCGCGTGGCGCTGTCCGGAGACGCGGGCGTCGATCTGCAGCGATTGCAGCGGCACTTCTACTCGACGTCGTCGTGCGGCGTCTGCGGCAAAGCATCGATCGACGCGTTGCGCGTGAACGCAGAGCCGCTCGATGACAACGTGCGCGTCGATACTTCCCTCCTGCTGTCGCTGCCGGATGCGTTGCGCGCGAAGCAGACCGCGTTCGAAACGACCGGCGCAATCCACGGCGCAGCCGCGTTCACGCGCGACGGCGCGCTGCTCCGCGTTCGCGAGGATGTGGGCCGCCACAATGCCGTCGACAAAGTGATCGGATCGCTATTTCTCGACGGCGCGAGCGCGGACATTCTCGTCGTCAGCGGACGGACGTCGTTCGAGATCGTGCAAAAGTGTGTCGTGGCGCGGATTCCGATTCTCGCCGCGGTCGGCGCGCCATCCTCTCTCGCCATCGAGCTCGCGCACGAGTTCCGCCTCACGCTCCTCGGCTTCGTCCGCGACGGCCGATGCAACGTCTACGCGGGCGAGCAGCGACTGACGCCGTAAACGTCAGGATC
Organism: Thermoanaerobaculia bacterium; assembly: GCA_049586115.1. Taxonomy (GTDB): domain Bacteria; phylum Acidobacteriota; class Thermoanaerobaculia; order Gp7-AA8; family Gp7-AA8; genus JADGNZ01. The sequence continues at coordinate 2,272 of JBAVBF010000470.1, forward strand.
ACACCCACCCGCATGCGCGCTGGTTGACCCCTTCGCGTGTCGCTTTTTCGTGAACAGCGTGTTAACTCCGCCTGCACTTTCCGTGTTTGATGTAACCGGTTACATAAATCGTCATCTAAGGAGCGTTGTGAAGGAACCAGGATCGATGAATGACCACACGTCGCGGATGAGCGAAGCCGAACAACGGGTCGGTCTGCATGAGCCGATTCGCGAAATGCTCGAAGGGCTTTCGCTCTGCAGTCCCGGACCCGATTACTTCTCCACGCTCGTGCAGGAGCTCGCGCGCACGCTCGATGCCGAGTTCGCGTTCGCCGCGGAAATCGCCGGCGAAGAGCCGCTGCGCGCGCGCACCGTGGCTCGTTTCGTCGATCACGCGCACGTCGCCAACATCGAATACGTCCTCGACGGCACGCCGTGCGGAGACGTCATTCACGAACACTTCTGCTGGATCCCCAACGGCGCCGCCGCGCGCTATCCGCTCGACCTCGGACTGGCCGAACAATCGATCGACAGCTACGCCGCTATCGCGCTGATCGATGCCGAAGGCGCCGCCTTCGGATGGATCGGCGTGATGAGCCGCAGTCCAATGGTCGATGCGGCGCTGGTCCGCTCCACGCTCCTCATCGTCGCCGGCCGCACCTCGGCCGAGTTGCAGCGCCGGCAGGCCACGCGTGCACTGGAGCGCGCGCACGAAGACCTCGCCGCGCACACGGAGCGCGGCGAAGAATTGCAGCGCATCAATGCCGAGCTGCAGCGCGAGATCGCCGAACGGCAGCGCAGCGAACGGCAGATGACTCACGACGCCATGCATGACGGCGTGACCGGCCTGCCGAATCGCTCGCTGTTCATGAATCGCCTCGATCACGCCATCGCCATGAATGCGCGTGAACACATCTACGATTTTGCGGTCCTCTTCCTCGACCTCGATCGCTTCAAGCTCGTCAACGATTCCCTCGGACATATCGCCGGCGATGAACTGCTCCGCGCTGCTGCCGATCGTCTGCGTGGATGCGTGCGTCCCTCCGATCTCGTCGCGCGCATCGGCGGCGACGAGTTCACGATCCTGATCGAGAACATCTCCGACGCCAGCGAAGCCACCGGCATCGCCGAGCGGATCACCGCCGAGCTCTCGCGACCGTTCGTCGTTTCCGACGAGGAAGTCTTCACCTCCGCCAGCATCGGCATCGCCGTCAGCGCGACCGGTTACCGTTCCGCCGACGCCGTGCTGCGCGACGCCGACACCGCCATGTACCGCGCCAAGGAGCGCGGCAAAGGGCGCTACGAGATCTTCGATCGCCGCATGCACGTGCAAGCGGTCGAGCGGATGCTGATGGAGATGGACCTTCGCCGCGCCGTCGAACGCGAAGAGTTCCGCATCGTCTATCAGCCGATCGTCTCGCTCCGCTCCGGCGAAGTGGCGGGATTCGAGGCGCTGCTGCGCTGGGAACATCCGTTGCGCGGCACGATCGCGCCGAACGATTTCATCTCCATCGCCGAGGAAAACGGCCTGATCGTCCCGATCGGCGTGTGGGTTCTCAAGCGCGTCTGCGCGCAACTCCGCCGCTGGCACACGATAGCCAGCGCGCCGCTCACGGCCAGCATCAACGTGTCGCTGCGCCAGACTTTCGATCCGACATTCATCGACGAACTCGATCGCACGCTGGCGGCCTCACACATCGACGGTGCCTCGGTTCGCCTTGAGATCACCGAGAGCGCGATGGTCGAACGCGGCGCCGCCGAATTTTTCGAGCGCGTCCAGCAGCGCGGCATCGAGTTGTGCATCGACGATTTCGGCACCGGCTATTCGTCGCTCGCCTATCTCGTCACCCTTCCGATCGACGCGCTCAAGATCGATCGCTCGTTCGTAGCCACGCTCGATTCGAGCGACGAACACTGCGAGCTCGTGAAGACGATCATGTCGCTGGCCCACAACCTCGGCATCGAAGTCGTGGCCGAGGGCGTCGAGACCGTGAGCCAGTTGCGGCAGCTGACGACGCTCGGCTGCGAATACGCGCAGGGCTATCTCTTTTCCGAGCCCCTCTCCGAGGAGGCCGCGGACCGGCTCGTTGCATCGGGCCACATGTTCAATGCCCTGCTCGACGCTTGAACGCGCTACGCTGCCGGAAATGCTGGTCGATGACGGAGATCTCATCGAACGCCTGCGTACCGGCGACGACACGGCATTCGAAGAACTTGTCGATCATCACGCCGCGCCACTGCTCGCCGTGACGCGCCGCATCCTGCGCAACGAAGAGGAAGCGCGTGACGCCGTGCAGGAAACGTTCGTAGCCGCCTTTCGCGGCATCGGCGGATTCCAATCGGAAAGCCGCGTGTCGACCTGGCTGCATCGCATCGCCGTCAACTGCGCGCTGATGAAACTGCGCATCCGCGTGCGCCGCGAACAGGACGTCGACGCGCTTCTCCCGCACTTTCTGGCCGACGGGCATCAGGACCATTCGTCCGTGAGCTGGAGCGAGAGTGCCGAGGAGATCCTGCAGCGCGAGCAGTCGTGCGCGCTCGTACGGCAATGCATCGACCAGCTTCCCGAGCCATACCGCGTCGTCCTCGTCCTGCGCGACATCGAGCAACTGCCCGCCGACGTCGTCGCCGAAAAACTGCAGATCACGCGCGACAATCTGAAAGTGAAACTCCACCGCGCGCGTCAGGCGCTGCGCACGCTGCTCGATCCGCACATGCGAGGCGCGCGATGACCAGCGTGACCTGCATCGAACTGATCGCCTTCCTCGACGCCTACGTCGACGGGGAGCTCGATGCCGAGACGCGCGGTGATTTCGATCGCCATCTCCTGGTCTGCCCCTCCTGCCGCGCCTATCTGGCGACGTACAAAGAGACGATCGATCTGGCCCGCGGCGCCGCCGAACGCGAAGAGGATCTCGCCCACGACGCGCCGCCGGAATTGATCGAGGCGGTGCTCACTTCGAAATCACTGCGTCCGAAATCATGATCATGTTCGTCGTCAGGAAGAGCGCTGCCGTCACCAGCAGAGAATATTTGTCGATGGTGCGCGAAAACGCGGCGCGGTCCCGCTCGCAAAGATGACGTGAGATGAGCGCCGAGATGGCCGCGACGAGGATGTAGAGCGAGATGCTGATGTGGATCTTGTCGACGAGCGTGAAGTCGTCCGTGCGGCCGAGCACTGCTTCCGTGGAACGCAAATTCACCACGGTCGCGAAGAGCGATCCGACCAGCAGTCCGAGCCGCGCGGAAAAAAGCGTCGGCTGATCGGTCTTGATCCGATACGACAGCAATGCCAGCAGCAGGGCCACATATGCGCCGATCAGCAGCTTCACGAAGATGATCGTCTGCCGCCGCTCCGCATAAACGGTCACCACGCCCTGCGCCATGAGACTCTTCGCCTTGTTCGGCGCCGGATCACCGTACGTCGTCGGCGCCCTGCGAAGTTCCGCATCGAAACGGAAGGCGCCGATGTTCCACCGCGATCCCATCGATCCCGGATCGATCCCCGACTGCGCGCGGTCCGGCACGTAGATGAGAGTGTCGCTGTCATACAGCCCATCCTCGAAGCGGATCACGAAGTTGTGTTCGTCGAACGGATACTCGCGCAACTCCCACGCGAAGCGGATCACGGCCCGGAAGAACTTCTGATCCCACACCTGCCCCGCCTTGACCATCGTAAGGGTCGGCTCGCTCTCCACTTTCTTCGCGCCGAGGAGATGGATCGTATCGAGCGGCCGGACGTTGCCGCCGCGGTGCCTCGTCCAAAGCCAGAAGGACGCGGTGAACGAGCCGCCCGTCGGATCGAGGTCGTAGATCTGCGTGACGTAGACGCCGATGACGACGCGCTCCGGCCCCGTCGCGACGGGCGCTTGCGTCTGCGCGTGCGCCGTTAACGTGGCTGCGATCAGGAGCACTGCGGCAGCGGCGAAACGCATTGTCGCCATCACCGCGGCGCTACCTCCGCGCGCGCCTCGAAGGACCGCAGCACATCGCGAAACGCGTCCGGCTTCACGGCCACATCGCCGGAATACGGATCGGCGAGTGCAAAGACGATCAACACGGCCCAGGCCAGCGTACCGGCCAGAAAGGCCGTCACCGTCATCTGCAACAAGGCGTGCTCCGTGCCGATCAGGTAGGTCAGGCCGATCATGCCGATTCCGCCGGCGATGAGCAGCCCCCACATCATCGCGGGGATATTCGCGGCGCCCGAATGCACGCGCATGCGCCGCTCCCGTCCCAGTTCATTGAGCTGGACGAGTGATTCGCGGAAGAACGCCGCCTGCGCCGCATCCGATGGCGCCAGTTGCACCGCGTAGTAGGCGCGCCAGAGGCTTTCGTATTCGCGCGAGGTCACGCCGCTGCCGGGATGCTGTGAAGCCATGGCCGGCCAATCGTCCCGGATGACGGAACGCGTATAGGCAAGGAGTTGGCGCTGGATTGCGTCCCCTCCAGGCAGCGGCGCGGCGTCGCGCCACAGTTCCGAAAGCCTGGTGGCTTCGCTTGTTGCTGTGGTCTCCGCCGCCTGAAAATGCCCCCACACAATCACGACGGTGAACGCGAGATACACGCCGTACACAAGGCCGGCAAAGCTGTACGTAAAGCCGGTGAACTCATTGTTTTCCCGAAGCGTACGCGGCATCCAGCGCCGCACGACCGCCACTCCCAATGCCGCGAGAGCGGCGATGACGAGCACAGACAGATCACGCCCGATCGGTGAATCCAC
>JBAVBF010000471.1:0-2483 GCA_049586115.1 Thermoanaerobaculia bacterium
GGTCCTTCGACCGTCCTTCGCCGCTTCGCGCGCTGCGGCGGCTCAGGATGACATCTGCAGCGACTCCTTTTTTACTCGCGCCACGTACGCGATCAGGTCGAGGATGCGGTTCGAGTAGCCCCATTCGTTGTCGTACCACGCCAGCACCTTGTGCATGTGCGGATCGACCGAGCGGGTGAAGGTGGTGTCGACGATCGCCGAGTGCGCGTTGTGATTGAAGTCGACCGAAACGAGCTGTTCGTCGGAGTACGTCAGGATTCCTTCCAGCGCGCCCGACGACGCCTCGCGCAGAACCTTGTTGATCTCCTCCGCATTCGTCGCTTTCGCCGTCCGGAAGGTCAGGTCGACGATCGAAACGTTCGGCGTCGGAACGCGGATGGAGATGCCGTCGACTTTTCCTTTCAGTTCCGGCAGCACCAGGCCGAGCGCTTTCGCGGCGCCGGTCGAGGTCGGGATCATCGACATCGCCGCCGCGCGCCCGCGGCGCACGTCTTTGTGCGGCAGGTCGAGGATCTCCTGATCGTTCGTGTACGAATGCACTGTGGTCATGATCCCCATCTCAATCGCGAAGCGCTCGTGCAGGACCTTCGCCACCGGCGCGAGACAGTTGGTCGTACACGATGCGTTCGAAATGATCCGGTGCTTCGACGGATCGAAATCCTTTTCGTTCACGCCGATGCAGACCGTGACGTCGGCATCCTTCGACGGCGCGGAGATGATCACGTGCTCGACTGACTTTTTCAGATGCCGCGACGCTTTCTCTTTGCCGGTGAAACGGCCCGACGACTCCACCACGATCTCCACGCCGAGGTCGTTCCACGGGATGTCGTTGGGATCGGGCGCGGAGAAAACGCGCAACTTTTTGCCGTCGATGGTGATGCCGTCGCCGGTGTGGCCGACGTCGTTCGGGATCGTGTGATGCACCGAGTCGTACTTCAGCAGATACGCGAGCGTGGCCGCGTCGGTGAGATCGTTAACGGCGACGAATTCGACGCCGGAACTGCGTTCGAGCGCGGCCCGCAAAACGTTGCGTCCGATGCGCCCGAAACCATTGATTCCAACCCTGACCATTGGTCCTCCGGAAACGGCTCGTAGTATAACGAGCGGCTTTCACACGGAACCCCATGCACGTTGAACCTATTCGATGGCGCGGCGAAGCGCTGGAGCTTCTCGATCAGCGCCTGTTGCCGCGGGAGGTTCACTACGTTGCCTGCCGCGATGCGCATGAAGTCGCCATCGCCATCCGCGACATGATCGTGCGCGGCGCGCCGGCCATCGGCGTCTCGGCCGCGTTCGGCATCGCGCTGGCGGCGCAGCGCGGCGATGACGTCGATGCTGCTGCTGCCGAGCTCCGCAAATCGCGTCCGACGGCGGTCAATCTGATGTGGGCCATCGATCGGATGCTGCGCGCGCGCGACGCCGGCCGCGATCTGACCGCCGAGGCCGAGGCGATGTTCGATGAGGACGTCGAAGCGAACAAACGCATCGGCCGCCACGGCGCCATGCTCCTCGGCGAATCGCCCACGATCCTCACCCACTGCAACGCCGGCGCCCTCGCCACGGCCGGCTACGGCACGGCACTCGGCGTGATCCGCGCCGCCGTCGAAGCGGGAAAACGCGTGGCTGTTTTCGCGGACGAAACACGGCCGTATCTGCAAGGAGCGCGATTGACGGCGTGGGAGCTGAAGCAGGAAGACATCGACGTCACGCTGATCACCGACAGCATGGCCGGACACTTTTTTCAGCAGGGAAAATTCGATGCGGTCATCGTCGGCGCGGATCGAATCGCGGCGAATGGCGACACCGCCAACAAGATCGGCACGTACACCGTGGCCGTGCTTGCGCACGCGCACGGCGTTCCGTTTTACATCGCCGCGCCGCTGTCGACGATCGATGTGAACTGCCCGACCGGCGCCTCGATCCCGATCGAGGAACGGAGCTCGGCCGAGGTGACGTCGATGAACGGCGTGTCGATTGCGCCGGAAGGGATCAGCGTTCGTCATCCTGCATTCGATGTCACGCCGGCGCGGCTGATCAGCGCGATCATCACCGATCAGGGCGTGCTGCGGAAGCCGTACGACGAATCGATTCGGAGAGTGTTCGCGTGACCGAGGAGCCAATCGAAATCGCGCCGGAGCCGGTGGTCGTGAACGAGCCCGCGCCGCTGCCTGTTCGCCGCTCGTCGCTCGCAATCACACGTCTGATCCAGGCGATCTGGCTCGGCAGCGGCGTTTTTCTCCTCCTCACCGCCTCGGCCGCATTCAACGCGGCCAGCAACACCACCGACGCCGCAAACGTCGTCGGCGCCGTGCTCGTGCGCTGGCACTACATCGCCCTGCTCGCGCCGCTTGCGCTCATGTTTCTGGAGTGGCGCCGCAGCCGTCCGATCATGTTGATCATTCTCTTTGTCGCGGTTCTCTTCGCGTCGTTCCAGGGATTGCTCGACACGCGCATCCGCATGATCCGCGACAGCTCGCCCGAGC
>JBAVBF010000472.1:0-8262 GCA_049586115.1 Thermoanaerobaculia bacterium
TGATGAGCTGCAGCGTGAGCCGAAAAAAAGGCGCCGTCCACCTTCCGGATACCGCAAACTCGCTGCTGATCGGCGGCGCGATCCTTCTCGCGCTCGACGTCGGCCGGCGCATCTTCCGGCGCTCGCAACTCTTCGAGCCGCAGCGCGAGCCGGTCATCAGCTGGAATCCCGAGGACTACGGCATCCCGCGCGAGCGCACCGAGGTGTTGTCGTTCGAGACCGATGACGGCGAACTGCTTTACGGCTGGTATTGCCGCGCCAAACATCCGATCGCCTCGGCGCTTTACTGCCACGGCAACACCGGCAACCTCTCCAACACCGCGCACGTCATGCCGCATCTGCTCGACGCCGGCATCAACGTTCTTCTTTTCGACTATCGCGGATTCGGACGCAGCAGCGGATCGCCGTCGCTTTCCGGCATCATCGACGACGGCGTCACCGCAGCGCAGCTGCACGAGAAAATCCGGCCCAAGCACGTTCCCTCGATCCTCTACGGCTACTCCCTCGGCGGCGCGATCGCGGCCCAGGTCATTCGCCGCCATCCCTTCGACGGGCTGATTCTCCAGTCGACGTTCACCAATCTCCCCGACATCGCCCGCGTGACCTTCCCGCGCGTGCCGCTGCATCTCGTCAGCGGCAGACTCTTCGACACGCTCGAAGTCATTCGCAATCTCACGGTTCCGGCGCTGATCATTCACGGGACGACCGACGAAGTCTGTCCTTCGTGGATGGCGCAGCAGCTTCATGACTCCTGCGGCGCCGGCGCGAAGAAGCTGATCCTGGTCGAAGGCGGACTGCACAAGGATCTGTTCGAACGTCCGGATGCGCAAACGCTGGTGTGGGAGATCAACCGCTTCGCCACCAGCCTGCACTGCACGCCGCATGTCGTTCAGTACAAACCGGGACCGGCCGAGCAAATCCTCGATCACGCGCTGCGGTACGTGCGGCGGATGTGGCGGCGGCACCTGGTGCATCAGCCGCTGTGATACGTTCCGGAACGCGCCCGTGCTTCACGCCGCGCGCGAAATCTGCATTCGAAGGACGCCATGCTCGCCGTCGTTAAATCGGCTCCCGTTGATGGCCCCGAGGGCACCTCGGTCAGCGATTGTCCCGTCCCGAAACCAGGACCGGATGAGGTGCTCATCCGCGTCGCTGCTGCCGCTGTTTGCGGGACCGACAAGCACATCTATCACTGGGATCCATCGATCCGCGACAAAGTCACGCCGCCGCGGATTTACGGCCACGAATTCTGCGGCTTCGTCGAAGAGCTGGGCTCGCGCGCGCAACGCGGATACGAAGGCCATCTCGAAATCGGCGACTACGTTTCCGCCGAGATGCACGTCGTCTGTGGCGAATGTCCGCGCTGCCGCTCCGGCAACGGCCACATCTGCGATCGCACGCGCATCTACGGCCTGCACGAGGACGGCGCATTCGCTGAGTTCGTGAAAGTGCCCGCCGCGAATGTCGTGAAGCTCGGCCGCTACGTTTCGCTCCGCGTCGGTGCATTTCTCGACGCGCTCGGCAACGCCGTTCACGCGAGTTCGGTCTGCGACATGGCAGGCAAGTCGGTCGCCATCACGGGCTTCGGCCCGATCGGCGCGATGGCCGCCGCGATCGCCGAGCACAGCGGCGCGACCACCGTCATCGTCACCGACGTTAGCGATCACGCGCTCGAAACCGCGCGCCGCTGGGCCGCCGCGCACAACTTCGCCAATCTGCATGCGTTCAACGTCCGCACGATGGCCGCCGAAGAAGTGAAGCGCGAAGTCGATGCCGTCACCGAGGGCGATGGCGTTGACGTCGTGCTCGAAATGTCCGGCGCGCCATCCGCGATCAATCTCGCACTCGACATCGTGCGCATGGGCGGCATGCTCTCGCTCCTCGGCCTGCCGGCCGGACATTCCGTCACCATCAACGACTACACGCGCAACGTGATCTTCAAAGGCGTGACGATGCAAGGCATCATCGGCCGGCGCATGTACGGAACCTGGCAGCGGATGCTGGCGCTGCTGAAATCCGGCCTCAAGGTCGAATGGATCGTGCAGGCCGCCTACGACTCGCTGAACGATTTTCACGAAGGTGTTGCACGTTTCGATCGGCACGAAGCATTGAAAGTGGTTTTCTTTCCCGAGGGAGAAGCAGCGGCAAACGCGCGACTGAAGCGATGAAACGAATCGCCATCCTCACCGGCGGCGGCGACGTCCCCGGTCTCAACGCCGCGATCAAGGCGTTCGTCGGACGGCTCCTCGATCACGACGGCTACGAAATCGTCGGCCTGCGCCGCGGTTGGGCCTCGCTGCTGAACATCATCCCGGAGCCGGACGCCGACAACTCCGCCTGGATCACGCCGCTCGGCCGCATCAACACGCGCTCGATCGACCGCTTCGGCGGCACGATGCTGCACACCTCGCGCATCAATCCGTCCATCAGCAAACTCGACGACATCCCCGAGCATCTGCTGTCATCGAAAGGCGAGCCCGACGAACACGGACGCTACGACCTGACCGCCGCGGCGCTTCGCGTGATCGACTTCCTCAATCTCGATGGCCTCGTCGCTCTCGGCGGCGACGGCACGCTCACCTTCGCGCGCCGCCTGCACAAGGAAGGCGTCCCTCTCGTCGCGATCCCGAAGACGATGGACAACGATGTCTTCGGCACCGACTACTGCCTCGGCTTCTCCACTGCCGTCACGCGTTCGGTGATGTTCATCAACGACCTCCGCACCGGCGCCGGCTCGCACGAACGTTTCCTCGTCGTCGAACTGTTCGGACGCTACTCCGGCGAGACCTGCCTGCTCGCCTCGTACCTCGCCGGCGTCGACCGCGCGGTGATCGCCGAGGTGCCGTTCGATTGCGACAAGCTGTACCACCTGCTCGACGCGGACCGCAGCGACAATCCCAGCAACTACGCGGTCGTGGCAGTTTCCGAAGGCGCACGCATGATCGGCGGCGGCACGATCGAAAGCGGCGAAGCCGACGCCTACGGCAACCGCAAACTCGGCGGCATCGGCGGCATCGTCAGCGACTACCTCGAGAAACGTTCGCACGACAAAGTCATCTACCAGCGCCTCGCCTACCTGATGCGCTCCGGCGCCCCCGATTCACTCGACCAGCTCGTCGCTAACAACTACGGCAGCCTCGCCGCCGACCTGATGCGCCGCAACGAAACCGGCAAGATGGTCGCCGTCGTCGACGGCCGCTATACCGCCGTCCCGATCGAAGTCGGCAGCAGCGGTCGCAAACGCGTCGACGTCGACCGCTTCTACGACGTGGCGAACTACCGTCCGAAAGTCGCGGACGTAATGGGCATGCCGATGTTCCTGCATTAATTCACGTCAGTTGAAGGTCACTGTGAACGCGCGTTTGCGCACCTGATGACGCGGGACATCGCGCGACGAAGAGTCCAGCGTCGGCAACGGCCGCCCCTTGTCTCACAACCATGAAGTGGAGAAGGCTGAGACGGAGCGCCGCGCGCGGCGTGGACTACGTCGTCCTCAACAACGAGCCGAGCCTCTGGCACGAGACGCACCCCGACGTGCATCCGGTCGGCACCGGCGACGATCGAGGCGGGTAGCCCACCGAACTAATTGGTCGAGTCTGCCATTTTTGGTCTCTAGTCAGAAACTCCCTGAAACCCTATATTGGCGACATTAGGGGGGAACTCATGAAATACGCAACGGCAGTAATCGCAATCGCAGTGATGGCAATCTTCCCGCTCAATGCATTTGCCGGCTGTCCCACCATCAACGGTCCGTACGCGTGTTGCGGTTACCTGTATTACACCTACGTCTTCGACACGAGCTGCGCATCAACGTCCGGCAACGTCTCGGCGGTGACGCAGTATTGCGACTTCTACAACCCCACGACGGCCAAGCAGTTTGGGACCGGCTCGAGCTCGGCTACATACTCATACACTGTCGGCACGAGCGATCCGATCCTGGACTCGAACAATTGGGAGGTCGATCTCCGGTATGTCGAGTGGAGCGACCCGAACACCAGCACGTCCAACACGCTGAGCGCGACGGTCAGCGTCACCCACGGGTCGACGATGTCGAACACGTTCTTCAGCATCAACGGCACGACCAGCCAGAACTGCACGACGCCATACGCCAGCTTCAGCGCGGTCGCCGGCGATACGATCACGGTGACCATCAACACCACGATCTACAATAGCAACGTGACGGCGCGGGTCGGCCCGCCGATGCTTTTCAACAGCGTCAGAATCTGATCCTCGATGTGCCTCCGCATTCCCAATGCGGCGTCATCGTTCAGCCGGTTCGACCTCCGGCGTGTCACGCCGGAGGTCGCGGGTTCGAGTCCCGTCGACCCCGCCCATCGAAACCTTCCCGTCAATATACAAGACTGTATTTATTCAGAATCGTATAGCGTCAAGCATCCGCCGGCAGTATCCGAAAGCTCTTTCGTGGCGCTGGACGGATTGCGCGGAAGTGGCGTTCGTCGAGGGTGAGGACGTCGAAGGCGTCGTAGCGCGCCGCAAGAACGGCGATCGATGCGTCGGCCAAGCCGATGCGGAGCGAGCGGTATTTCGTGATGAGGTGACGCGCTTCTTCGACGTCGTCTTCGTCGAATGTTGCCAGCTCGTAGGCTCGGCGGCCGATCTCGGCAAGAAAGAGCGATTCCGCGCCGACGCCGCCGAATTTCTGGATGAGGAAGTCGGCTTCCGCGAGGACAAAGGGCGAAATGATTCGCGGCGGCCGCGCGCTGAGGAGCGCCTCCGCACACTCCTCGTGCCAGTTCTGGTCGGAAAACATCGCAGCCAGAACGCCGCTGGTGTCGACGAGAATCACCGTCCGAAACTCTCGAGCAACGCGTCGACATTCTCCGCGATCGTTGGATCGCCCAGACCGGCATCCAGGAGCGGAATGCGTGGAACCGGCGCGCCCGCGGCCAACGTCGCGTTATCGATCGCATCGCGGATTACGTCCGCCTCGGACTTGCCGCTTGTGCGCGCAACCTTCTCGATTCGCTTCTTCATTTCGTCAGGCAGGTAGATCGTCGTCTTTCTCATACCATACGCATACCATACGTCACGCTCTTCGCACAACAATCATCGTCACGTCATCTTCCGGCGGGCCGCCTACACCGCGCCACGCTTCGACCTCGGCGATGATCTTCGCGAGCAACGTATGCGGGGATTCGGAGCCGATCGCCGCGCGCAGGCGTTCGTCGCCCCAGATTTCGGCCACGCGGTTCGCGGTCTCGGTAACGCCGTCGGTGTAGAGAACGAGCGTGTCGCCGGGGACGAAAGGACGCGACACCTCCTCGTAGCGCGCGTCGCGGAAGCGGCCGAGGACGACGCCGGGGGCGATGACTTCTTCGCAGGTTTCGTCGTGGCGAAGGATGGGCGGCGGATGGCCGGCGGACGCAATCGTGATCACGGCGGCAATCGGATCGACGTAAACATAGGCGGCGGTGATGAATTGGCGTTCGAGCCGGCCGCAGAAGAGCGCGTTGAGATTCGCGAGGATGCGCGCTGGCGATGCGGCATTTTCCGCTTGCGTTGCGAGCGCGATCTTGAGCATCGACGCGACGAGAGCCGCAGGCACGCCGTGGCCGGAAACGTCGGCGATGAAAATGCCGAGGCATCCGTTGTCGAGCTCGAGGAAGTCGTAGAAATCGCCGGCGACGTCGGAGGCGGGCGTGTAGACGGCGGCGACCTCGAGGCCGGGCAGTTCGGGATTTTTTCGCGGGAGTGCAGCCAGTTGAATCGCGCGCGCGGTGGCGAGCTCGCTGTCGACGGCGACGAGGCGCTGCTGCGATTGTGTGGCGTGGCGCATCGTCGTCACGATGATCGTCAGCATCAGAAAGAGAAAGCCGGTCGGCTCGCGCGTGAGTCCGTACGGATCGCCGACAATTTGAAAATGCTCGTTCAGCACGAACGCGGTGAAGACCAGCGCGCCGATGCGGACGAAACGCCAGCTGGTATCGCCGGATCCGCCCGAAAGAAGATCGATCGCAAGCACGGCGATCAGGACGAGGACGAGCGCGTCGATGACCGGCTTCAGCGCGAACGGTGAATGCATTGCGATCTCGAACGGGATGGCGATCGCGGCGCACGAGATCAGCGCGATGCCGATGATGCGGTGAAGCAGCGGCCGCCGGTTGCCGCTGAACGACGCGAACAACAGCGCCGCCGGAATCGGCACGAGATATTCGAAATCGGAGCGCAGGTAATCGAGCCAGCGCGGATGGCCGTAGAGCATCGTGAACGCGCCGGTGTTGAACGCCAGCCGCGTTCCGTAGGCGATCGCAAACAGGCCGGTGCAAACGAAGGAGCGGCGCGATTTCCCCGCGGTCAGCGCGCCGAGGAGCAGCATGCCCGCGCCCATGGTGATCAGCACGATGGCGATGACGCCCGCGATCAGGTCGCGATGAAAGACGGCGATCACCTCGGCGGCGGTGTGCTGCATCGCGGCGATGATGACATGACGCGCGTGATGTAATCCCCGCGTGGCGGACTTCCGCAGAACGCTCGAGCGCGCGTTTCGGCGCCGCGTCGTGGTCAGGGACACGGCGGATGCGGTCGTCGCCAGTGGCACGAGTGCGCAGGCGGACGAGGAAGCATACGGGGCGCACGCGGCGACCTCGTCGAACGCCGCCACGATCGCCATCATGCTGGCCGGCATCGCGGCGTTTCTGAATCTCTACGCGACGCAACCGCTGCTGCCGATGCTGGTGCGGATTTTCGCGGCGTCGAAAGCGGCGGTCGGGATGACCGTCAGCGCCGCGACGATCGGCGTGGCATTGTCGGCGCCGTTCTGCGGATTGATCGCCGAGCGCATCGGACGAAAGCGCGTGATCGTCACCGCGACGCTGCTGCTGACGATTCCGACGGTGCTCGCGTCGACCGCGACGTCGCTGCCGATGCTGATCTTCTGGCGTTTTCTGCAAGGTCTGGTGATGCCTGGGATCTTCGGCGTGGCCATCGCGTACATCGCCGAGGAATGGCCGGCGGCGAATGTGGCGTCGGCGATGTCTCTTTACGTTAGCGCCACCGTTCTCGGCGGATTCCTCGGGCGGATCCTTCCGGGCTACGCGGCGACGCACCGCATCGTGAGCTCGATCGCGCCGAGCTGGCGGATCGGATTCGTGCTCATCGCCGCCTGCGATCTCGTTTTCGGCGCGCTCATCGCGCGCTGGCTTCCGCGCGACCGCAAGTCCGCTGTCGTGTCGGTGAAAGCGGCGGGCGGGATGCTGCGACATCTGCGCAATCCGCGGCTCGTGGCGACGTACGTGGTTGGATTCAACGTGCTCTTTTCGCTCGTCGCGGTCTTCACGTACATCACGTTCCATCTCGCCGCGGCGCCGTATCTGCTGACGCCCGCACAACTCAGCTCGCTGTTTGTCGTCTACCTGGTCGGCCTGATCGTCACGCCGCTCGCGGGAATCGGCATCGGGCGCGCGGGCTCGCGGCCGGTGCTGATCGTGGCGGTGATGGCGTCGATGATCGGCGTTTCGCTCACGCTGCTCCATTCGCTGCCGCTGATTCTGCTCGGACTGATTCTCTGTTCCTCCGGCGTCTTCGTTTGCCAATCGGCGTCGACGAGTTACATCCAGACCGCCGCGGCCGCGGGCGGACGTTCATCGGCCGCCGGCCTTTACGTCGCCTGCTACTACGCCGGCGGCAGCGTGAGCGGCGTGTTGCCGGGACTCTTCTGGCGTTTCGGCGGATGGACGGCTTGCGTGATCCTGGTGCTCGCGGTGCAGGCGGTCACGATCGCCGTGGCCGCGGTCGGATGGCGCGAATGATCGACGTCTGCTTCGTCGAGGTGAATGTTCCGAACGACGAAGAAGAATTCGGCAAGCCGGTTCTCCGTGGACGCGCGATCGAATTCAACGCCAGCCACTCCGGCGACCTGGTCGCGCTCGCATTCGCAAGCGAGACAGCCGTCGGCAACGGCGCCGGAACTGACCGATACGCTCGCTCTCGCCCGCCGTACTTTTCTGCCGAGGAGGTGGCCATCGTCGAAGGTGCGGCGGATTCCGGAGACGCGTTCTTCGCCATCTGGACGGCGAAGGAAGCGATCGTCAAAGCCAGCGGCAAAGGAATCGGCACGGGCGACCTGCACAGCTTCACGGTTCCGTTTCGCGATCCGCGGCTGCTTCCGGTCGTCGACGGCTGGAGCGTGGCCGCGCTCGATCCGAATCGCGGCGGCTACTACGCGGCTGTGGCCGCGCGCGACGGAGACCGGCGGATCACTGTGCAGTCGATCACCGCCGCAGCTTTGCTTTAGACTTCGCA
>JBAVBF010000473.1:0-3579 GCA_049586115.1 Thermoanaerobaculia bacterium
AGACGCGAACGGCATCCACGCTCACCTGCTCGGCGACACCCGAGGAGTTGATCAGTTTCACATCCTCGGCTGTCGCACCGTCGGCGGTTCGAGCCACGGCGCGGATGAATCCGGACGCGAACCGCGACGGCAGGACCAGCTCGTGCCGGAACGGCGGTTGCGTCATCGTGGCGATCTTCGAGTCGTTCCAGAACAGGTCGATGCCGTCGAGCCGGCTGCCCTGCGGCAGGCGCGGGAGCACGTCGATCATGGTGCGCGTCTCGACCTCTCCCTTTTTCGGCGCGACGATGTCGACGCCGAGGGACACGGCACGATCGTTCAACGTGACTATGTCCTCGCCGAGGCGCCGTTCCTGCGCGTCGAAGACGACGGCACGCACGACGCGGACGTGCGGCGTCGCGCCGAGGTTCACCTTCGTGCGGAATGGGCGGCGGGTCAGCTCGGCCACGCGCGCCTCATCGAGATAGAGCTCCACGCGCGCCGCGTCGTTCGACGTGACGACCGCAAACTCGACGGTTCCGACGATGACTTCGCGGCGCGGATACAGAAGGCGCACGTTTCCGGCGGCGACATCGGTAAGAAGAAGCGACTCGGGCTCAGACCCAAGCGTCTCCAAATGACGGCGAGCCGCGTCTGCCAATGCCGACGGCTTCGGCGCCGCCTCGAACGCCTTCTGGTAGGCCTTGATCGCCTGCGGCGTTTCCCGCGAGACGCGATGCTTGAACGCGAGCAACATCCAGGCGCGGGAAGCGATCTCACTGGTAGCCGGGTGGGCAACGATTCGCTCCAGCACGGTCATTGCCCTCAGGCGCGTCCCGATCTCCTGCATATCGAGAGCGGCGATTCCGAGCTGTGCGTTCTGCATCGACGCAACATCGTCGTCACGCTTCGCTACGGACTCCGCCTGCTCAAACGCGCCGCGTGCACTCTCGGCAGCGCCGGCGTCGAGCAGCCCGCCGCCCCACGCCAGCAGCGATTCGGCGATCCTGCCTTGCCTGCGTAGCTCACCCGCGTGGATGAAGCTTGGCGCCTGCTGCCGCAACGCGTTGAGGGCGAATGCGAACTTTGCAACGTCGCCGAATTCATCCTCCGGCTCCAGAATGATTCCACCCCACGGATCGAGCACGATGAGATGACGCTGTTGGCCCTTGAATCGCTCGAGATCGGGCAATTCCTTTGCCGCTTCCGAACGGACGCCTGCGACGGCGAGCACCATCCGATCCATGACCCTGGCCGCGGCCGGAAACGCCACGGCCTTCGTAATCCAATGGTCATGAACTTTGTCGATCACCGCGGACGAGTGAAGATCGAGCAGGATCAGCGACTGCTTCGCCTGCGCCTCCGGCAGCGCGTGCGAAAGCTTCATCCATCGCGACGGTGAGGGAGCGGTCTGCCCGAAAAGAGATGCCGCGAAAAACAGCGAGGCAAGCGCCGGCGCAAGCGAGCGAGTGGACAACACAGTCTCCTTTGGGTGGTGCCGGCGGGGGGATTGTAGCGTGCAGTAGAGTTTGTCGATGCATCTCGCGGAAGACGTCGTCAATGTTGATCCTGAGATCATGAGAGGCACGCCCGTGTTCGCCGGGACGCGCGTGCCTCTTTACAACTTGTTCGACTATCTGGAAGCAGGAGATTCGCTCGACAAGTTTCTGGCGTCGTTCCCATCGGTGACTCGCGGGCAGGCGATCGCAGCGTTAGAGCTTGCGCGAGAGGCGGTCCTGGAAGTTGCCGGTTCTCATCGATGAATCGCTTCCCGTTGAATTGGCGGATGAGTTACCGGGCTGCTCTGCCGTAACGGTTCACGATCAGGGCTGGTTGCGTCTCCGAAACGGCGTTCTGCTGCGGGGCGGTCCACGCTGGATTCAACGTCATCCTGACGGCAGACAGTAACCTGCGGCATCAACAGAATCTCGCAAAAATCGGCATTGCCGCAGTCGTGGCCGTCCACGTCCGAAATCGTATAGAGGACCTGCGTCCATTGATCCCGCAGATCGTCGACGCCGTTAGCGATCAAGCCCGGCGAAGTGATTGAAATCGCCGGCCGCCCTAAATCCCAGTAACGCGCACCACTTCCTCGAAGCTCGTCACGCCCTCGGCCAGTTTCCGCAATGCCGATTGCCGCAACGTGCGCATGCCGCGCTTCACCGCCATCTCCTTGATCTTGAGGAAATCCTCGGAGCGGTCGATGAGGTCGCGGATGGCGTTGTCGATCGGGAGGATTTCGAAGATGCCGGTGCGGCCGAAGTAGCCGGTGTTGCGGCAGCGGATGCAGCCCGCGCCTTCTTTGACGATGATCCGTTTGCCGGCCGGCGCCTGCAGGTTGAGCATTCCGGCCTCGTCGACGCTGAGCGGACGATTGCGTTTGCAGTCCTCGCAGATACGGCGCATCAGCCGTTGCGCCATCGTCCCAACGAGCGTCGACGAAATCAGGAATGGTTGGATGCCGAGGTCGATCAGGCGCGTGACCGACGTCGCGGAATCGTTCGTGTGCAGCGTCGAGAAAACGAGATGGCCGGTCAGTGCCGCCTGCACAGCATTTTGTGCGGTCTCTTCGTCGCGGATTTCGCCGACCATGATGATGTCGGGGTCCTGGCGAAGGATCGTACGCAGCGCCGCGGGGAACGTGATGCCGACCTTTGCCTGCACCGAGGTCTGATTGAAATCGTCCCAGACCATCTCGATCGGATCTTCGATCGTGCAGATGTTGATCTCGGGCGACGCCAGCGACTTGAGCGCCGTGTAGAGCGTGACGGTCTTGCCGGAGCCGGTCGGGCCGGTGACGAGGATGATTCCGTGCGGACGTTTGATCCAGTCGGCGAACGTGCGCAACTCGTCTTCGTAAAACCCGAGGCCTCCAAGATCGCGAATCAGCACCTCGGGGTCGAAGATGCGCATGACCAGTTTCTCGCCGAATGCGGTCGGGAGCGTCGAGACGCGCAACTCGATTTCTTTTCCTTCGCGCTCGGTCTTGATGCGGCCGTCCTGCGGGCGGCGGCGTTCGGCGATGTCCATGCGGCACATCGTTTTGATGCGTGAGGTGATGGCGAGGTTGACGAGTTTCGGCACGCGCTGGATTTCGTGCAGCACGCCGTCGATGCGGAAGCGGATCATCGCGGCTTCGCGCTTCGGCTCGATGTGAATGTCGCTGGCGCGCGAGTCGTACGCGTGCTGCAACAGAAAGTCGACGGCGTTGACGATATGCGCGTCGCTGGTCTCGATCTCGTTGCCGGATTTCAGCTTGACGTACTGCTCGAGGTTGGAGAGATCGATCGCGCCGCGGCCGAGATCGCGGCCGGCTTTCGTGACCGAGGCGCGGAAGCCGTACTGCTCCGTGATCACGCCCATCACGTCGCTCTCCGACGCCACCACGATCTCAATTTCCTGCTTCACCATCTGGTGGTAGGTGTCGAGAGCGACGGTGTCGAACGGATTCACGACCGCGACGATCAACTTGCCATCGCGGACGGCGACCGGCGTCATGCGGTGCTTGCGCGCGAACGGCCGCGAGATCTTCGACTCGATCATTTCGACGTCGAGCTTGAGCGGATCGATTTTGTAGAACTTGAGCGCGGCATCCTCGGC
>JBAVBF010000474.1:0-1872 GCA_049586115.1 Thermoanaerobaculia bacterium
GGTCCTTCGACCGCGCTTCGCCGGCTCACGATGACAGACCTACTCCTTCTTCGCGCGTTCCAGGTACCGGTTTTCGCTCGGGTCGACGATGATCTCTTCGCCTTCGTTGACGAATGGCGGTACGAGCACCGTCACGCCGTTCTCGAGTTTGGCCGGCTTGTACGACGCCGACGCCGTTGCGCCCTTCACCTGCGGCTCCGTTTCGGCGATGCGCACGCGCAGCGTTTTCGGGAGTTCGATGCCGATCGGCTTCTCCTCGTAGAACTGCACCTGCAGCTTCACGCCGGGATTGAGCCACGACGCCGAGTCGCCGAGATCCTCTTCGGAGATTTCCACCTGCTCGAAATTCTCCGTGTTCATGAAGTGATGCGCGTGGCCGTCGGAGTAGAGGTACTCCATCTCGTGCTGATTGATGTAGGCCTGCTGGATTTCGTCCTGCGAGCGGAAGCGGTGCTCGAACTGGTTGCCGGTGCGCATGTTGCGCAGCTTGGCCTGCACCATGGCGCGGAGGTTTCCGGGGGTATGGTGATTGAACTCCATCACCTTGCAAAGATCGCCGTTGAAGACGATGACGATCCCTCGCCGAATGTCGTTGGCCTGCATGAACTTGTGAATCCTTTCGCTGTAAACTCCGCGCCCTGATGAAGAAGACAACGAGCGGGACGATTACGATTTTCGTGTGTGTTGCGACGGTCCTCGGCCTGAGCTGCCGTCCCCGTGCCGAACGACAAACTGCCGCCGCTGCGAGTGATATTCCAGTGGGTGTTTACGCCGCGACCAGCGGTTCTGAAGCCGCGTTCGGCCAGGCAACGGTGC
Organism: Thermoanaerobaculia bacterium; assembly: GCA_049586115.1. Taxonomy (GTDB): domain Bacteria; phylum Acidobacteriota; class Thermoanaerobaculia; order Gp7-AA8; family Gp7-AA8; genus JADGNZ01. Next base: position 817 of record JBAVBF010000474.1, read on the forward strand.
AGGGCGAGAAACTCGCCGCCGAGGAGATCAACAACAACGGCGGCGTCCTCGGACAAAAAATCCGGCTCATCATCGAAGACGATCAAGGCAAAGCGGAAGAAGCAGCGTCGGTCGTCACGAAGCTCATCACGCACGACAACGTGATCGCCGTCCTCGGCGAGAACTCGTCGAATCAGTCGCTGGCCGCGGCGCCGATCTGCCAGGCCTCGAAGGTGCCGATGATCTCGGCGTCATCGACCAATCCTGCCGTGACGAAGAAAGGCGACTACATCTTCCGCGTCTGCTTCACCGATCCGTACCAGGGCAAGGCGCTGGCGATGTTCGTGCGCACGAACCTGCACGCGACGACCGCGGCGATTCTGCGCGACAACAAGAATGATTACTCGGTCGGACTGGCCGAAGTCTTCCGCAAGGAGTTCACCACCCTCGGCGGAAAGATTCTGGCCGAACAGAGTTACAGCGGCGGCGACAGCGATTTCCGTCCGCAGCTGACCGCGATCAAGGGCACGAAGCCGGACGTGCTGTTCATCCCCGGTTTCTACACCGAGGTGGGACAGATTGCGATTCAGGCCCGCGACCTCGGCATCACCGTTCCGATGGTCGGCGGCGACGGGTGGGATTCGCCGACCGTGATCCAGATCGGCGGCAAGTCGGTCGATGGCTGCTACTTCTCCGATCACTATTTCGTCGGCGCGCCGGATCCCGTCGTGAAGCGCTTCGTCGCCGAGATCAACAAGCGCTCCGGTAAGAACCCCGACGCGAACTCCGCCCTCGGCTACGACGCGCTCTACGTCCTCGCCAACGCCATCAAACGCGCGGGCTCACTCGACCGCAAAGCCATCCGCGACCAGATCGCCGCGACGAAGGCTTACCAGGGCGTCTCCGGCGTCATCACGATGGGACCGGATCGCGATCCGATCAAGCCGGTAGCGATGATCAAGATCGACGGCGGAACCACACATTTCGCGGGATGGATCCAGCCGTAGGTGGGGCCACGGACACCTCGCCGATGTCTGTCATCCTGAGCCGCCGGAGCGACGGAGGCGAAGCCGGAGT
>JBAVBF010000475.1:0-7099 GCA_049586115.1 Thermoanaerobaculia bacterium
CCAAGGCCCTATCCTCGGGGGTCGCATTCCGCCCGCACGTGAAGACGCATAAGACCCTCGAGATCGCGCGAATGCAGCACGGCGGCACGGCCGGTCCCATCACCGTTTCGACCATGGCCGAGGCGGAGTTTTTCGCGGATGGCGGGTTCGGCGACATCACGTATGCGGTGCCGATCGCGCCCGAAAAACTGGCGCGCGCAGCGACGCTGGCGGCCCGAATCGAACGGTTGAACATTCTCATCGACAGCGAGTTCGCTCTACGCGCCGTAGAGGAGTTTCATCACGCGAATGGAGTGGTCTTTGATGTGTTTCTCAAAGTCGATTGCGGCTATCACCGCGCCGGCGTCGATCCGAACGATCCCGATAGCGTCCGCTTGGCACTCGCAATTGCCAATTCGCCGGCGATGCATTGTCAGGGACTGCTGACGCACGCGGGTCATTCGTACAACGCCAGCGGAGTCGATGAGATCCGGAGGATTGCGGCCGAGGAGATCGAATCGTTGTCGAGATTCCGCGCGCTGCTCAGCATGGACGAACTAACCCGCAGCATCGGCTCGACGCCAACGACCGCGGTCGCCGATGCCTTCGCCGACACCGACGAAGTCCGCCCGGGTAACTACGTTTTCTTCGACGCCTTCCAATCCACGCTCGGCACCTGTACGCGCAACGAGGTGGCCGTCTCCGTGCTCGCGACGGTGGTCGGCTCGTACCCGGAACGAGGCCAAGCCATCATCGACGCCGGCGCGCTCGCACTGTCAAAGGACGTCAGCCCCGAACATCTCGATCCCAACTTCGGCTTCGGCCTCATCTGTGATCTCGATCTCCGCCCGCTCCCCGCGCGCCTCATCGCGTTGTCGCAGGAACACGGCAAACTCGCCACGAGTGTTCCACTGCCGGTGGGCACGCGCGTCCGCGTGATCCCGAATCACTCCTGTCTCACCGCCGCAATGTACGACCGCTACCACGTTATCGACGGCGGCAAGATCGTCGATCAGTGGCGGCCGGTGAGGGGTTGGTGACCAATCGCAGATGACGAAGATGGACCACCGATGACATTCGTTTCCAATCTGCGTTCATCTGCGTCATCTGCGGATGAAGCTTCACGAAATAGCGCTGTTCCGGCAACGTGTTAGATCGCCCGTGCCGCGAACCCTTCTTGCTATCTCCGTCGCCCTCGCCACCATTGTCTCCGCGGCCGCGTCCGCTGCCCCCACCAACACGATGCCGTTCTCGCAGGTCCGCAAGGGCATGCATGGATACGGCGAAACCGTTTTCGACGGCACCAAGCTCGAGCGGTTCGACGTCGAAATCACCGGTGTGCTGCAGAACATCGGGCCGGGACAGGATCTGATCCTCGCCAAAGTCTCCGGTCCGGTCGTCGACCGCGCCGGCGTCATCGCGGGGATGAGCGGATCGCCAATTTACATCGATGGCAAAGTCATCGGCGCGCTCGCCTATTCATGGCAATTTGCGAAAGAGGCGATCGCAGGCATCACACCGATCGACGAGATGCTCAAGATCGCGCAGGTGGACGTCAAGCCCGCGGGCGGCTTCGTTGCGGCCACTCCTCGAATGACCGGCGGCGAGTTCCTCCAAGCGATCGTCGAGCACAAGACCAGCGAGAAATTCGAATCGATGATGTCCAGCATGACTGGCGCGGCACCCGCGTCCGCCATCGCCGGCGCGAGGCCGATCGCCGTGCCGCTGTCGATGTCGAGCTTTGCGCCGGATACGCTCGGACGCTTTGGCAAGTACCTCGATCCGCTCGGCTTCATGCCTGTGCCGAGCGGCGCGTCGTCAACGTCGACGACCTCGACCACGACCAACTCGAAACAGTTTGCGGCCGGCGACGCGATCGGCGCCGTGCTGCTACGCGGCGACTTCAACGTCGCCGCGACCGGCACCGTCACCTACGTCGATGGCGATCGCGTCTACGCCTTCGGCCATCCGTTTCTCGACATGGGCGAAGTGGCGTTCCCGATGGCCAAGTCGGAGATCGTCGGCGTGCTGCCGAGTCTGGCCAGCTCCTTCAAGTTCTCCAACACCGGCGCCGTCGTCGGCGCGTTCCGGCAGGACCGCGCGGTCGGCATCATGGGGATGATGGGGGAGAAGGCCGACATGATTCCGGTCGACCTGGAAGTGGAAGGAAGCGGACCGGCGCAGAAGTACCACGTCGACGTCCTTCGCCACTCGCAGCTCACGCCGCTGATCCTGGCCATGGCCGCCGATACGGTCGTCGCCGGCGCGCAGCGCGCCGCGGGCGAGCGGACGGTGCTGCTCGAATCAGAGATCAAGCTCAAAGGATTCAGCGAGCCGATCGTTCTCCACGAAGGGTGGGCCGGCGCGCAGGCGCGGCAGGCCATTCCGTCGTACATCGCCGTCGTGGCCGGCTATGTGATGTCGAACGAGTTCCGCTCGGCCGACATCGAGTCGGTCAAGATTCACTTCCGCCATACCGACGACCTCAAGATCGCCAAGATCGTGGAAGCGTCGCTGGAGATGCCGTCAAAAGGCCGCGTCCACGCGGGCGACGTCGTCAAAGTCCGCGCTGTGTTGAAGCCGTTCCGCGGAGATGCTTTCACCGACACGTTTGACGTGACCATTCCGGACGACCAGGCCGCGGGCACCGCGTACCTTCTGGTCGGCAGCGGGTCTGTGTTGAACCAGGTCGACTTCATGCTGGTCCCGCCCGATCCGCGCAGTCTCGATCAGGTCATCGCCGTCCTGCGCCGTCTTCGTCCATCCACCGAACTGACGCTCGGGCTTTACGAACCGACCGATGGCGCCGTCACCGCCGGTGTTTATCTGCCCAATCTGCCGCCGACGATGCGCGCCATCGTCAGCAGCGATACGTCCAACGGTCCACAGGCGCCGGTCCGCTACCATGCCTCGCAACATCTCGCGCATCCGCTCGGCTACATCGTCGACGGCGTCGTGAAGATCGATCTCGATGTGAAGCCGGCGATCTGACCTGGCCACGTCCGCTTCAACGAAAGGAATCACCAGCACCATGCGCCGAAGCCTCGCGCTCGTAATCACGCTGTTCGTAGCATCGAATGCAGTTGCCGTCGCGCCGCAGTTCTGGCGGGTTCGCAACACGGAAGACTTCCTGGCCGGCGACATCGATGGCTTCGCTGTCACCTCGCGCGGCGAGCTGCGTCCCGGGCCGTCGCTGAAGAAGGCCGCCAACTTTACCGATCCCTTCGTTCTGGCGCAGGTGGCCGCGCCGAACGGCGATCACTTCTTCGGCACCGGCAATGAGGGGAAGGTCTACCGTCTCCGAGGAACGGAGTTGAAGGCGATCTACACCGCTCCGGAGCCGGAGATTTACGCCGTCACCTTTCATGACGGCGCGCTCTACGCCGGCACGTCGCCGAACGGCAAGGTCTACCGCATCGATCCGAACGACGGCAAGGCCTCGGTCTTTTACGATCCGAAACAGGCCTACATCTGGGCACTCGAGTTTCTCCCGAATGGCGACCTCGCCGTCGCCACCGGCGTCGACGGAAAGCTCTTCCGCGTCACGCCGAAAGGGGAGGGCAAAGTTCTCTTCGATTCTCCCGAAACGCATCTGCGCGCCCTCGGCGTGAAGAACGACGGAACGATCCTCGCGGGCGGCTCGGCCAAGGGACGCATCTACGAAATCCGCCCCGACGGCGCCGCGCATGCGCTGTACGACTCGCCGCTGTCGGAAATCTCCGCGATCTACGTCGACGCGAACGGCGTCGGCTGGGCCGCGGCCGCGAGCAACGTGCTGCCCTCGACCGCGCCTGTGAAGGCGACGCCGAAACCGGCCGCGCAATCGGCTGCCGCGTCGACGACAGCAGCGCCTTCGGCCGATCAAAAGAAAGAGGATGCGGGCAGCGTCGAAGTCAGCGTCTCGTTCGAAGACAGCAGCGCCTCGGGTGCGACGGCCGGCGGAGGAAGCGGCGAGATCTATCGCATCAATCCCGACGGCTTCGTCGAAGTCGTCCGCAAGTTCGAGCATGAGATGGCGTACGGCATCACCGGCGGTCCGAATGGATCGATTCTTCTCTCCACCGGCCCGCAAGGCCGTATCTACGAGATGAAAGACGGCGAGGTCTCGCTCCTCGGCAGCGTCCCCGAGAAGCAGGTCGTCTCGATCTCGCGCATCGGCAACGAAACGCTGGTCACGACCACGAATAGCGGCGCCGTCTACCGTCTCGAATCCGCGCCCTCGGCCAAGGCGGAGTTCCGCTCGGCCGCGAAGGACGTGGAGCGCTTCTCCCGTTTCGGCAACTACCGGATCGAAGGAGAGAACGTCGGCGACGGCCATCTCGCCATCGCCTTCCGCTCCGGCAACACGCGCACGCCCGATGCGACCTGGAGCCCGTGGAGCGCTGCATCGAGCGCGAGCGACGGTTCCATCGACGCGCCGCCCGGCCGTTACATCCAATGGAAAATGACCTCGCCCAAGCCCGCACCGAATGTGTCGGTCGACGCTGTCACCGTCGCCTTCGTCAATCGCAATGTCGCGCCGGTCATCGACAACGTCACCGTGCAGGATCCGGCTGTCGTCTACATCACCGGCAGCTATCCGCAGTCGCCGCAGGTAGTCGAGGCGACGAATCCCGACGAATACGGCATCTTCACCAGCCTCGACACGCCGCGCGACAAAAACGAGACCGGCAAGAAGGTCTACCGCAAGGGATTCCGCACCGTCACCTGGCGCGCGCACGACGACAACAGCGACTCGCTGCGCTACACGCTCTCGTTCCGCCGCCACGGCAGCGCGACGTGGCTGCGCCTCCGCGAGAACGTGGAAGAGACGTCGATGAACTTCGACACGTCGCAGCTTCCCGATGGAACGTACGAATTGCGGCTGGCAGTCAGCGACGCGCAGGACAACCCCGACACGCCGCTGACCGACTCGAAGGAAGGGATCGACTTCCGCGTCGACAACACGCCGCCTGCGATCGCGTTTGTGTCCGAGGGCGACGACGTCGTCATTCACGTCACCGATAAGCTCTCGCCGATTGGCAAAGTCGAATACTCCGCCGACGCGCAGAAATGGATTCGCATCACGCCGATCGACGGTATCAGCGACTCGCCGAGCGAGACCTACCGCATCAAGCGCAGCGCGGTGGCGGGCAAATTCGTGATCGTGCGAGCCGTGGACGCGTTCTACAACGTGGCCACGGAATCGATCACGCTGCCATAGCTTTCTTCGTCGCCGTAGCCGACGTAAGAACCGTAGCCCCCAGCTTTAGCTGGGGGTTCATGTGTGGCGTGTCTCGTTAGCCCGCTTCAGCGGCGAGAGTCGCTGCCCCACGGTTGAAAACCGTGGGCTACGGTTCTTACGCCGGCTTCGCCGACGAAGTAATCGCGCGATGAAGATCAATACACTTTGGCAAGCAACGCCGTCGGCCGTGCCGACCTTATACTAGCGGCGTGAACCGTATCCGAGTCGCCTTCGCTCTCAGCCTGCTGCTTTTTGGCGCCTGCTCGAAGGAGCGGCCGGTCCAGCCGCTGGCTCCGATTCCTGATGACACCACGCCGGTCGATGGCGGCACCGTCATCCGCAGGCTGGAGGGCGACGTCAAGACGCTCAATCCGGTCCTCATCGAGAGCAAGTACGACCACTACGTCGCGTCGTACCTCTTCACTCCGCTGCTGCAGCTCGACTCCAATCTTCTTCCGACGACCACCGGCTCGCTGACAGACAAATACGAGATTTCCGCGGACGGGAAGGAGTACACGTTCCATCTCAACCCGAAGGCGACCTTTTCGGATGGAACGCCGGTGCGCGCGAGCGATGTCGTCTTCACCATGGCCAGGATCGTCGATCCCAAGTCCGAGGCCGCGCAGTTCGCCGGTATGTTCGAATTGCTGGATCCGGCGAAGACACGCGCTGACGACCCGCACAACACCGTCGTCATCGCTTTCAAGGACGTCCTCGCGCCGCAGCTCACCTCCTTCACGATGGTTCGCCCCATCCCGCGGCATGTCTACTCGCAGGGCGACTTCAAAAGCGCGTACGCGATGACCGCGGTCAGTTCGGGGCCTTTCAAGCTCGTCAGGCGCGTCGTCGGCAAGGAGATTCTGCTCGAGCGCCGTGCCGATTTCTGGGGAGTGAAGCCGCACTTCCAGAACGTCCTGTTCAAAGTCATCAGCGACGACAACACCGCCTGGCAGGCCGTCAAGCGCGGCGACATCGACGAAACGATCATCAGTTCCGACGTCTGGATCAACGAAAGCCGGCGGCCGGAACTGCAGAAGATTCTCGACTTCCGGCGCTTCTACACGCTCAACTACAACTTCATCGGCTGGAACGAGCACGATCCGCTCCTCGCGGACAAGCGGGTTCGCCGGGCGCTGGCGTCGTGCGTCGATCTGCAATCGATCATCACCAATCTCTATCACGGCACGGCGCGCGCGATGAACGGGCCGTTCACGCCTGACCAGTGGTCATACAACCCGGAAGTGCCGGTGATTCAATACGATCCCGCCGAAACGAAACGAGTCCTCAATTCGCTGGGATGGGTGGATACCGACGGCGACGGCATTCTCGACAAGAACAAGAAACCGTTCGCGCTGGAGATGTTTGTCGTTGGCGGCAACGGCCCTTCGGGTCCGTTCGCGCAACTCTTCCAGTCGGAATTGAAGAACATCGGCGTCGATCTGAAGATCACCACGCTCGATGCCAGCGCCTTCATCGAGCGGGTGATGTCCGGCAACTTCCAGACCTGCTACCTCTCCTGGGATCTCGATCCCGATCCCGATCCGCGAGCGCTTTTCCATTCATCACAGTTGCCGCCGAACGGACAGAACGTAGTCTTCTACAGCAATCCGGCGGCGGACGCGCTCATGGACCAGGGCCGCCGCGAGCTCGATCACACCAAGCGAATCGCCATCTATCGCCGGCTTCACGCACTCCTCGCGGAAGACCAGCCCTACACCTGGACCATCCAGGTCTCGCTCAAGTGGGCGGTCTCGAAACGGATCCGCAACGTGAGGGAGAGCAAGGGGTGGGGCCTTTACCTCTGGTACCCCGGCGAGCTCGATTGGTGGATTCCGGCAGCGCAGCAGAAGAAGTGACGCGCCTGTCATCCTGAGCCGCCGAAGCTGCGGAGCAGCG
>JBAVBF010000476.1:0-4121 GCA_049586115.1 Thermoanaerobaculia bacterium
CGCCTCCGGCGGCTCAGGATGACAGGCGGTACCCTTTCGGTAGAATGTCCTCCCGTTCAACCGGACCAATCATGTCAGTCACCGAAGACCGTCCGCGGCCCGACCTGTCGGCGCTCCGCATTCACAGAGAGGATGACGACGCCCGAGGTGTGGCCTGGGGCAGGATTCTCGGCTGGATCATCGTCCTCGGCGTCGTCATCGGAGCCGCAATCGCAATCTACAAGCTGTGGATTGTGCCGCGCCGCGCGCCGGTCGTCGACACGCTGGTCGTCAAGCCGACCGTCAACGTGACCAACCCGCCGCTGCTGACCGCGACGGGATATCTCGTCGCCGACCGGCAGTCGAAAATCACCCCGAAGATTTCGGGGAAAGTGGTCCGCCTCAACTTCGACGTCGGCGACAAAGTCTCCACCGGTCAGGTGCTGGCCGTGCTCGAAAGCACGAATATGCAGGCCCAGCTCGACGAGTCGGATGCCGCTCTGGAGCAGGCTGACCGCGAGTGGAAACGCCAGGCCTCGATGTGGAAGGACGGCGTGACCACGCGCGCCCAGCTCGACGCCGCCGAATCGCAATTCAAAGGCGCGCGGGCCCGCGTCGACCAGATCAGGATCAACATGCAGGACATGGTCGTCCGCGCGCCGTTCGCCGGGACGATTGCCACGAAGAATACGGAAGTCGGCGAAGTGATCTCGTCCGTCATGATCGGACAGGTCGCGGGCACGCTGCCGGCCGGCGCGATCTGCACACTCGTCGATCTCAACACGCTCGAAGTCGTGGCCGACGTGAATGAATCGAGCATCGCCCAACTGCACGAAGGGCAGGCCGCGGAAGTCAGCGTCGACGCCTTCCCCAATCAGAAGTGGAAGGGCGTGCTGCGCCAGATCATCCCCACCGCCGACCGCGCCAAAGCGACGGTGCAGGTCAAGGTCAAGATCGTCGATCCCGGCGACCGGCTGCTGCCGGAGATGAGCTCCAGCGTCTCGTTCCTGCAGAGCGAGCGCACCGACGCCGAGATGCGCGAGCCGGCCAAAATCTGGCTGCCGGCGTCAGCGGTGTCCGGCGGGCGTGTCGCCGTCGTCGGCGTCGACAAGCACGTCACGATGCGCCGCGTCACCACGGGCGCCGTCGTCGAGAAACGGATTGAAATCACGAGCGGCGTCAATGCCGGAGACCGCGTCGTCACCAGCGGCCTCGACTCGCTCGAAAACGGCCAATTGGTTCGCTTTGAATGATGGAGGCAGCGATGGACACACTCGTCGAAATCGACAACGTCAGGAAAGTCTACAAACGCGATGCGTTCGAAGTGCCGGTGCTCAACGGCGTCACGCTGGCCGTTCCGCGCGGCGACTTCCTCGCACTCATGGGGCCGTCCGGCTCCGGCAAGACCACGCTGCTGAACCTCATGGCCGGCATCGACCGCCCCACCGGCGGCCGCATCAGCGTCGACGGCAAGGAGATCTCGCGATTCTCCGAGACGCAGCTGGCCAGCTGGCGGTCGCGCCACGTCGGCTTCATTTTTCAGATGTACAACCTGATTCCGGTGCTCAACGCGTTCGAGAATGTCGAGCTGCCGCTGCTGCTGACGAAGCTCTCGAAAAAAGAGCGTCGCGAGCACGTCCAGGCCGCGCTCGACATCGTCGGACTCGGCGACCGAGCCTTCCATTACCCGAGGCAACTCTCCGGCGGTCAGGAGCAGCGCGTGGCGATTGCGCGAGCCATCGTCACCGACCCGACCCTCCTCGTCGCCGACGAACCGACCGGCGACCTCGATGCGAAAAATGCCGAGGAGACGCTCGACCTGCTGCGGCGGCTGAATGCTGATTTTGCGAAGACCATCGTCATGGTCACGCACGATCCGAAAGCGGCGCAGAGCGCGAAACACACGCTGCACCTCGAGAAGGGGCTGCTCGTCGAAGGCGCGTACGGCATGGATACGGCGGCCAACGCATGAAGTTCGCGAAACTGATCCGCCGCAATCTCTTCCGCAACAAACTGCGCACCATCCTGACGATGATGCTGCTCGCGGTCATCTTCTTCTTCGTCGCCACGCTGCTGGCCATCCTCGACAACTTCGAGAACTTCTCCAACGCCGGCGAAGGCGCCAACCGCCTGGTCGTGCAGTCGGCCATCTCCCTCGCCAACCTGCTGCCGTACGCGCACGAACAGAAAATCCGCGCGATCCCCGGCGTCGTCGATACGGCCAAGCTGCAATGGATCGGCGCGTACTACAAGGAGAAGTCGAACTTCTTCGCCAACTTCGCCGTCGACGTCGACAAGTTCCCGACCGTCTTCGACGACTACAAAGTCTCGCCGCAGGATCTGGCCGCATTTCAGGGCGACCGCCGCGGCGCGCTGGTCGGCGTCGACCTGATGAAACGCTTCAATTGGAAGGTCGGCGACCGCATCACCCTCAAACGCCAGATCTTTCCGTTCGATCCGGAGCTGACCATTCGCGGCACGTACATCCATCCGGTGCAGACCACCTCGGTCTTCTTTCCGATGGAGTACTTCCAGCAGTCGATCGGCAATCAGGGGCAGGTCGGCACGTTCTGGGTCAAGGTCCGCGACCCGAAACAGATGGCCGCCATCAGCCAGCAGATCGACGCGATGTTCAAGAACAGCGACTATCCGACCGAGACCTTCACCGAAAAGGAGTTCCAGCAGAACTTCATGTCGATGATGGGCAACGTCAAGCTGCTCTTCACCGCCGTCTCTACCTGCGCAATCTTCATGGTGGTGCTGCTGGCGGCGATCACGATGTCGATGTCCGCCCGCGAGCGCGTCACCGAAATCGCCGTGCTCAAAGCGATCGGCTTCGAGCAGCGTCTCGTCCTGGCCATCATGCTCTCGGAGTTCGTCCTGCTGACCGTGATCGGCGGCGCGATCGGCAGCTACGGCGCGCACTTCCTCTTCATCGCCGTCGACGCCGGAAAGATGACGCAGGGCTTTCTCCAGAACCTCGGCGTGCACGCGAAGACGCTGGCCATCTGCATGTCCGCCGCCGTCGGGATCGGCTTGATCGCCGGCGGCCTCCCCGCGCTACGCGCCTCCAATCTGCGCGTCGTCGACGGTCTGAGGAGGGTGGTCTGATGATTCCGCTCAAGTACAACATCGGCAACCTGAAAGCGCGCCGCGTGTCGACGCTCATGACCATCCTCGGCATCGGCGTCGTGATCGCGGTGATGATTTCGATGATGGCGCTGAAGAACGGCGTCAACACGGCCGTCGTTTCGTCGGGCTCGAAAGACAACCTGATGGTGATGCGCGAAGGCGCGGCGGCCGAGCTCTCCAGCTGGGTGACGAAGGACGCGTTCCGCATCATCCGCGCGCTCCCCGGCATCGCCAAAGAAGGCGGCGTCCCGCAAATTTCTCCCGAGCTGGTGATCGTGTTCAAGATCCCGAAGAAGGACGACCCGAAAGGTTCGAACGTCCTCGTTCGCGGCGTGACGCCGATGGCGTTCACGATGCGGCCGTACGTAAAGATCATCGACGGGCGCATGTTCCGCCCCGGCGTCAATGAGGTGATCGTGGCCCGCCGCATCCGCGACCGTTTCGTCAACACCGCCATCGGCGACAGCTTCAAGTTCGGCGCGCAGAGCTACAACGTGGTCGGCGTCTTCGACGCGCAAGGCACCGCCTTCGATTCGGAGATGTGGTGCGACGCCGATTTCCTCGGCCAGGCCCGCAAGCGCGACGGCTATTCGTCGCTCATTCTCCGTCCCACCGACCGCGATGCATACGAGTCGATCAAAGCCGCGATCAAAGGCGACAACCGGCTGAAGCTCGAAGTGACCAGCGAGTACCAGTACTACGCCGACCAGACCACCGGCCTGGCCGGCATCGTGATCCTCGTGGCGATCGTGACGTTCTTCATGACCATCGGCGCGATTCTCGGCACGATGAACACGATGTTCTCCGCCATCGCTTCGCGCGGACGCGAGCTGGCCACTCTGCGCGCCCTCGGCTTCAAACGCCGCACGATCCTTTTGTCCGTCATCGTCGAAAGCGCGTTCGTCGCCCTCCTAGGCGGCATCGCCGGCCTGCTCCTCGCGCTGCCGATCAACGCCATCTCGACGGGAACGACGAACTTCCAGACGTTCTCGGAGGTCGCGTTCAACTTC
>JBAVBF010000477.1:0-1995 GCA_049586115.1 Thermoanaerobaculia bacterium
GATCTGCTTCGGCTTCGTTCCTTTGGGATCGGGAAAGAGGGCGAAGAGGCGGAACAGCAGCGGGAGACGTTTCAGCGCTGCGGCGGTTTGAAGCATCGAACGTACGTCGATCGGGGTCCAGCCGCACTCGTTGAAGAAGGCCGGACCTTGTTCCGGCGCGAATTTCAGCGGGGCTCCGGCTTGGCCTAACTGCGATCCGACCTGTTTCTGCAGCATCGTCAGCAGTCGCGGCGAACAGAGGTCTGTGGCCCAGCGCTGAAACGATGGCGGGGCGGCCAGATCGCGCGCCAGGTTGCCGACCTCGTTCGCGGTGAGGTAGACGATCAAGCCTTCACTGATGACGACGGCCCGTTTCGCGGCGCGCCCGAGCTCCTCGAACAGCGCGCGGCGGGCGCCGGCGTTCGCCAGATCGAACGGAATGCGCTCCAGCCGGCAGACGGGTTTCTCGCCTTTCAATACCTGATCCTTATATGTCAGCAATTCCGGCAGATCGATCTCGATCCACTGCAGCGACGACGGCAACTGCATCCGGTACGGTCGCGTATCGAGTCCGGCAGCAAGATCGATCACCATGTCGGCGCCGTTGGCGATCTCCTGAGTCACGAAGGAATCGATGTTGTATGTGCGCGCGGTGTACGACCAGGCGTGACGATGCGCCACGTTGATCTTGGACATGATCTCTTCGCCGCGCGCACCAGCCAGGCGGCGCGCCCAGGGATCGCGAAAGACGGGATTCGGTTGCTCCGTTTCCCAGGCGCGGTACATCGCCACCCAGAGCGCCGTGTCGGAGATATTGCGAATCAGCGGCTCGGTCGTCATGGTTCTCCGTGCTCTCTGATGTTGGCCAGCACCTTCTCGCGGTGAGCATATGCGCGCTCGGCAGGACATCGGTTTCTTCCTTCGAAATAGGCGGGAGTCCGTCGCGGTCCGCAGCGATTTCTCGACGCGTTGCCTCAAACAGCCCGTGCAATAATCCGCCGTCTTTCGCTCCCCCTCCATGACCATCAGCAGTGGCACGAAGCTCGGCTCGTTCGTGATCGTCTCCCGCATTGGAGCGGGAGGAATGGGAGAGGTATGGCGCGCGAAAGACGCGAAGATCGGCCGCGACGTCGCCATCAAGGTTTTGCCCGCGTCTCTCGTTGCCGATGCCGACCGTCTGCAGCGCTTCGAGCAGGAGGCGCGTGCCGCGGGAACGCTCAATCATCCCAACCTCGTCACGATCTACGAGCTCGGTACGCACGATGGCGCGCCGTTCATCGCCATGGAGCTCCTCGAAGGGGAGACGCTGCGCGACAAGCTCGATCGCGGAGCGATTCCGGCGCGCAAGTCGATCGATTACGCGGTACAGATCGCCAATGGCCTGGCCGCGGCGCATGAGAAAGGAATCGTTCATCGCGATCTCAAGCCGGAAAACATCTTCACGATGCCCGATGGCCGGATCAAGATTCTCGACTTCGGCCTCGCCAAGCTCACCGCGCCCGCCGATGCGCCGGACGATGCCACCGCGAAGCGCGGCACTGCGCCGGGAACGGTGATGGGAACCGCCGGCTACATGTCGCCCGAGCAGGTTCTCGCGCTCGAGGTGGATCACCGCTCCGACATCTTCTCGTTCGGCGCGATCCTCTACGAGATGCTCTCCGGCCACCGTGCGTTCCGCCGCGATTCATCGGTCGAGACGATGAACGCGATCCTGAAGGAGGACCCGCCCGAGCTGAGCGTTTCGGGAGCGCAGGTGTCTCCCGCGATCGACCGGATCATCCGCCGCTGTCTGGAAAAGAATCGCACCGAACGAATCCAGAACGCGCGCGATCTCGCCTTCGCCCTCGACGGACTGTCGGGCACCTCCGCGACGCAGTCGCACCCCGCCGGAGCTACCTCGAAATCCTCGCGGCGAACACTCCTCGCGGCCGGCGCCGCGGCCGCGTTGCTCGCCGTGATGGTCGCGCTCTTCCTGGCGGGACGCTGGTCCCGCCCCGAGCCCGCCCAGCCCACGGT
>JBAVBF010000478.1:0-5027 GCA_049586115.1 Thermoanaerobaculia bacterium
CGAGAACGTTGGCGCTCGCGATCTCGTCGCCGTCGCCACCATCAGTCCCCACCGCGGCTACCGAGTCATCACGGCGCTGACCACCGACCATCAGCTCGTCGCCTCCGCCATCGCGAATCCAATCAACTTCCGCGGTTCGGATCCGCTGCAACTTGCCAATCAAACGGTGATCTGGAGCGGTCCGCAAGGCCCTGAATCGCCCGGCTCCGCCCCGGTCAACGACAATGGTTCGGAAGCCGACCAATACATGCGCGACCGCGCCGCATCGACCACCGCCCAGCACGAGATGGCCGTTCGTCAGCGCATCGAGCGCGAAGTCGACTCCCTCGGCAATCTGGCCCGCTCGCTGCGCATGGTGGCCGGCCGCAAACAGGTCGTGCTGCTCTCCGAAGGTTTCGACGCGCGCCTCCTGCAGGGCTTCGACGCCCGCGGCTCCAAGGAACAGACCAAGCTCAACACGAAGATCGTGTCCGGCAATCTGGAGCAGATCGATACCGACAAGATGTTCGGCAACACCGCCGCGATGACGCGCATCCAGCGGATGGCCGACTTCTTCCGCGCCGCGGACGTCGTGCTCCACGCCATCGACGTGCAAGGCGTGCGCGTGCAGAACAATCTCGAAGAAGGCTCGGTCATCAACTCCAACGCCGGCCTCTTTCTCGTTTCGCGTCCGACCGGCGGCGAAGTCTTCCAGAACTCGAACGATCTCCACTCCGACTTCGAACGCCTTCTTCGCCAGCAGGAAGTGGTCTACGTCCTCGGCTTCCACGCCGCCGACAATGCGCCGGGCGTGTTCCACAACGTCAGCGTGAAGCTCGTGAACGCGCCGCCGGAAACGCGCGTCGTTCACGCCGCCGGCTACTACGAACGCGGCCGCGTCACTTCCGTCGAGCGCGCGCTTACGAACGCGCAGATCATCATCAACGATCTGCCGCAGACCGATCTGCGCGTCAATGTTCTGGCCACGGCGTTTCCGCCCAGCGGCGGGAAAGCGGCACAGGTTCCGGTCATCATCGACATCAACGGCGCCGATCTGATGCGCGAAACCGGCACCATCATCGGCGGCGCCGACGTCTTCATCTACGCCTTCGACACCGCCGGCGTCGTTCGCGACCGGCTCTACGACCGCGTCACGATCGAGGTCGCGAAGGTCGGCGAGAAAGTGCGCACGACCGGCATCCGCTACTACGGAACGTTGATGCTGCCGCCCGGCAGCTACGCCGTGAAAGTGCTCGTGCGCACCGGCGATCCCGAGGTTGGAGCCGCCGAGGCGCTGGAAAAGCGCGGCTACGCGCGGGTCAATATCAATGTCCCGGCCGAGGGGCAGATCGCGATTCTGCCGCCCATCCCGGTCGATGAGGATGGCAAATGGCTGCTCGTTCGTTCGAACCGGGCCGACAACGCCGAGTACCCGTTCGAATACGGCGGCAGAACCTTTTCGCCAACAGCGACGGCCGACCTGAGCGCCGGTCCGCGCAAAGTCGCGCTCTTCATCTTCGGCGCGCGTCCGGCCGATCTCAGCTTCGAAACGCGGCCGCGCACCAGCGTCCTCGGCGTCACCGAAAGCAACGGCGTGACGAAAGCAATCCTGCAGATCGACGCGGCCGACGGCGCCACCGCGCTCGACGTCACCGTGTTCAAGAAAGGCATCGCCGCCGGCCAGCACATCAGCGTCCCGTTGATGTAGCGCGCGCCGCTTGATAGCCTCGCCGCATGGCAGAAGACTGGATCAAGCTTCACGACTTTCAGGACATCAGGTACGAGCGCACCGAAGACGGCGTCGCGAAGATCACCATCAATCGCCCCGAGGTGCGCAACGCGTTTCGTCCGCTGACGGTGAGCGAGATGAAACAGGCGCTTGATATGGCCCGCGATGACGGCGAAATCGGCGTGATCGTGTTCACGGGCGAAGGAACGGAGGCCTTCTGTTCCGGCGGCGATCAACGCGTCCGCGGCAAAGGCGGCTACGTCGATCCGAAGGAAAAGATCCCCCGACTGAACATTCTCGACGTGCAGAAACAGATTCGCAGCATGCCCAAGCCGGTCGTGGCGATGGTGGCAGGCTACGCGATCGGCGGCGGCCACGTGCTGCACGTCGTCTGCGATCTCACCATCGCCGCCGACAACGCCCGCTTCGGCCAGACCGGCCCGCGCGTCGGCTCCTTCGACGCCGGCCTCGGCTCCTCCTATCTCGCGCGAATCGTCGGCCAGAAAAAAGCGCGAGAAATCTGGTTCCTCTGCCGCCAGTACGACGCGCAGCAGGCGCTGGACATGGGCCTCATCAACACGGTCGTGCCGCTGGATCAACTGGAAGCCGAGACGCTGAAATGGTGCCGCGAGATGCTCGCGCTTTCGCCGATGGCGCTGCGTTTTCTGAAAGCCGCAATGAACGCCGACTGCGACGGCCAGCTCGGTCTCCTCGATTTCGGCGGCGACGCCACGCTGCTCTATTACCTGTCCGAGGAAGCGCAGGAAGGCCGCGACGCGTATGTGGAGAAGCGCAAGCCGGATTTCAAGAAGTTCCCGAGATTTCCGTGAACCGGATTGCCAGACTTCAATCGGCGGCGAAGCTCGCCGTAAGTACCGTAACCCACGGCTTCCAGCCGTGGGTAAATCGGCATCTCCGGTTTGTGAGCCCGCCTCGGCGGGCGACAGAAAGCGTTCTCTCGCGCGTTGAAGCGCGCTCCCAACGCACGCACGCTCCGCAAACCCACGGCTTGAAGCCGTGGGCTACGGTTCTTACGCCGGCTACGCCGACGGTGTCGCAATCCCGATGACTCCCTGGCTCCTCGCCGCACGCCCGAAAACGCTCGCTGCCGCGGTGACGCCGGTGCTCGCCGGAACGGCGCTTGCGTGCGTCGATGCGACTGTTCAGTGGCCACCGTTCGTCTTCGCGCTGCTCGGCGCGGTCTTCATTCAAATCGGCACGAACTACGTCAATGACGCGCTCGATTTCAAAAAGGGCGCGGACACGCATACCCGCCTCGGTCCGTTGCGCGTGACGCAGGCCGGCCTGCTCGATGCCGATGCAGTCCTGCGCGGCGCGTACGTCTGTTTCGGACTCGCGGCTCTGTGCGGAATCCCGCTGATCTTGCGAGGCGGCTGGCCGATCGCAATCGCCGGCATCGCGTCGATCCTCGCCGCCTACGCCTACACCGGCGGACCGTATCCGCTCGCGTACCACGGCCTCGGCGAGCTGTTCGTGATGATCTTCTTCGGTTTCACCGCCGTCTGCGGATCGTTCTACCTGCAACGCCTCTCGCTCGATGCCACCGCGTGGATCGGGGGTTTCGCGGTCGGTTCGCTTGCGGTCGTGATCCTCGCAATCAACAACCTGCGCGACGTCGACAACGACCGCGCCAGCAACAAGCGCACGCTGGCCGCGCGGCTCGGTGCAACGTTCGCGCGGACGGAGATCGTCCTCTTCGCGCTGGCGCCGTTCGTTTGCGTTGCAGCGATCGCGTATCTGCGCCACGCGACGAAACTGCTGGTCCCGATGCTCGCGCTCATCCCCGCGTTCGCGTTGTTGATCCGCGTTGCCCGCAGCCGCGGCGCCGAATTAAATCGCTGCCTCGCGCTGGCCGGCGCGCTGGAGTGGATTTTCGGAATCCTCTACGTCGTCGGAGCCGCAATTTGATCGAGTACTGGCGCTACGAGCTGACGCCGAAACGCCGCCTGAACGCGGTCGCGAATGCCGGCCCGCGCCGAGGAGCGTTGATCCGCGCGAACGGCGGCGTCGCTGACATTCACCCCTGGCAGGAACTGGGAGACCCGCCGCTCGACGAACAACTCGCGCGGCTCGCCCGCGGAGAAACGACGTCTCTGACGAAGGCGTCGCTCGCATTCGCGTCGATCGATGCCGCCGCGCGCCGCGATGGGCGCAATCTCTTCGACGGGATGACGATTCCGCCGAGCCACTGGCCTGGCCCCGATCCGCCTGCAGCCTTCGACACCGTGAAATTGAAAAGCATCGACGTCATCCCCGACCTCGTCCGGCTGCGCATCGATTTCAATGCGACGCTAACGCCTTCGGAGTTCATCCAAATCGCCGCGACGCTGCCGCGCGAACGGATCGACTTCATCGAAGATCCGTGTCCGTTCGATCCGGACGTGTGGCGTGACCTCCGCTCGAAAACAGGATTGCGGCTCGCGCTCGACCGCGCTCCAGATTCGCACTCTGTGAATTCCTACGACGTCCTGATCTTGAAACCCGCAATCCAGGAGCTCGTCCGCTCGGATGCAGAAATCGTCGTCACCTCGTACATGGACCATCCAATCGGACAACTCTGCGCCGCGCACGCCGCCGCCACCGGAAACATCACGTCGACATGCGGCCTCATCACGCACGTCCTCTTCGAAAATGATCCTTTCATCGAACGGATGGAGATCGATGGAACGCGCCTCGTCCCGTCGGAAGGCAGCGGATTTGGTTTCGACGATCTGCTGGAAAACCTGCCATGGCGCACGCTCTAACCGGCGGCGTAGCCGCCGTAAGAACCGTAGACCCCGGCTTCAAGCCGGGGGGTTCGAAACGCAGCATCGTGGTGAGCGCGCTTCAGCGCGCGAAAGAACGGGCCGCGCGAAATCCTCTTTCGCCCGCTCAAGCGGGCTCACAAAATCGGGATCGCCTCGCGTACCCACGGCTTGAAGCCGTGGGCTACGGTTCTTACGCCGGCTTCGCCGCCGGCGCTACTCGCGGCTCGTCATGATCGATTTCGAATCTTCCGAATCCCACCTCCTCCTCAATCCGCGGATGCCGTCCGCCGAGCGCACGCGATTGGAGAGGCTGCTTCCGAAGCTTGAAGCGCATGTCTTCGTCGCCACCTCGGGATCGACCGGCGACATCAAACTAGTCGCCTTGTCGAAGCGGGCCATCCTCGCCTCCGCGGCAGCCGTAAACGAGCGGTTGAATGTCACCGCGCGCGATGTCTGGGCCGCCGTTCTTCCAACATTCCATGTCGGCGGCCTCGGCGTGTATGCGCGATGCCACCTCGCCGGAGCGCGCGCGCTTCCGATGCCGTGGGAAC
>JBAVBF010000479.1:0-1962 GCA_049586115.1 Thermoanaerobaculia bacterium
CGTAGTTTTCAATCAGGTCGCGGTCTCGCGGTGAGTTCGCCCGCGAGGCCGCGCAGCACCGCTGAAACGCGAGCGTCCCCCGTTGACAATCTGTCAACGCGGTCCTACCTTAAACGCCTACTTCCACAACAATTTTGAGAATGGAGGATGGTATGGCTGGACCGCCGTATACCTGGAACAAGGACATCAAACAACTATTCAACTCCGTCGATATTGATCATATGAAGGATCAGGGCCTCGACCTGTCGGACTACGCGACGGTCAGCAAACGCGCAAATGGAATCCTGCGCCGCCTGAAGGATCCCGATGATCCGATGCCGCCTCCCGAGGATGGGGGACCGTGGCCGAAGGACAAGATCGAGAAGTTCGAGTGGTGGGCAAAGAACGGGACGCCGGAATGAGCGGGCCCAACGATCCGACCTACTACGAGGACATCCTTCCGCTCTTCACGGAGCTCGACATCGACTGTATGCGCGGACGCAGCGTCTTCCTCGCCAGCTACGCGTACATGTCGGACGCCGGCAATGCGGAGGAGGTGTTCGAAAAACTCTCTCCCGATGCCGGCAATGGCCGGATGCCCCTCGGCGGTCCGTACTGGTCGCAGGATAGCCTCGACCTTTACAGCCTCTGGATGTCCAACGGGCGCAAGGAAGGCACACCGCCTGCCGATCTTCCGCCGGACCCGAACGCGTAGGAGACACGATGAAAAAAACACTCACCGTTTTTCTTTTCGCTGTCGTACTCGCGGGAGCGTCGCTGGTCGTCGCGAGGCAGAGCGGCGGTTCGCCGCCGACGGGACTGAATCGCGAGATTCCGATGACACCTCCGGCGCCGAACCAGGCCGCGCTCGACCGCTACTCGTGGGAGTCGTTCATCGCGCTCAATCAAGTGGCGCTGCTCGATACGAAAGGGCGGCCGGTACGCGATCCGCGCTTTCCAAACGGAGTCTCCGATCCGAAGACGAGCATCGGCGATCCCGGCCCTCGCGTTTGGGAGGGGCTGAAAGCCGACTACGAACTTTTTCAGGACAAGCAGGGCGCCGCACCAGCGCCGTGGACTGACTACGATTACATCGATCCCTGTTCCGGTGACGAGTTCCACGGCGCTCCCAAAGCGTTGTCGATGATCGCTAAAGGCAACAATGTGATCACGGGAGCCGTGAATCAGGCGATGGGCGGACCACTCGTCGATCAGTTCGGCCGCTACGTGCGTTATGAGGTGCGGAGCAACGAGCTCTACTACACCTACGTCGCGTCGAACAAACTCTATCTGCGGGACGAGTTGGACAAGCAACACCGATGGCCGAAGCCGGCGGTGAAGTTCCCGATCAGCATCCCCGCGGAGAATACGTACGGCGCTCTCGAAGTGAAGGCAGCGTGGAAGGTGCTCGATGAAAAGGACGACGCCTCCCGCTACTACACGACCGAGGCGGTAATCTTCGATCCGAAAACCCACAAGTGCGGACAACCGCAAACCCTCGGCCTGGTCGGCCTGCACATCCTGCAGAAGGTGGCGGGGTTCAACTCCTGGATCTGGTCGACGTTCGAGCATGCTGACAACGTGCCGTGCGACGCCGCGGCGCAGGCCTGTCCTCCGCCTCCGCCGAACGGCCTCTACGCGTTCGCGACGGCGGCGGACGCCGTGAATCCTCCGAAGGATGGCTACAAACCCGATACGGCCTGGCGTCCGGTCGCCGCCGCGGCGCTGCCGTCCGAGCCCGCGCCGAAAACGACGGTAGTGCGCGTGACGCCGTTGCCGAAGCGCATCACCGATCTGAACGCTGAGATGCAGGCCCTCACCGGTATCAAAGGCACAGTCTGGGAACATTACCAGCTGATCGACACTCAGTGGCCGGTGAACGGGAACGGAACAGTCGTGGTCGACGATCCCCGAACCGCTCCGTCGCACGCGAAGTACGAGACGAACGCGCTGAAACCGGCACCGCTGGATACGGTAGCAAAC
>JBAVBF010000480.1:0-6662 GCA_049586115.1 Thermoanaerobaculia bacterium
GAATATGATCGAGCGGCCTTCATACTGCAGCAGCTGGGAATGCTCTCGACGCTTGCGCCGAACAACGCCGATCGTGATCTCCGTTACACAGGGCTTAAGAATCTCGGTTGGGCAAGATGGGGTCAAAAGCGGTATGGCGAGGCACGAGTTCTCCTGCAGGAAGCTGTTAGCATGAGTCCGGACCGAGCGGAAGCCCACTGTTTGCTCGCCAAGACGCTCGGAGCGTTGCACGACCAAGGGACAGCCGGCCAATGGCGCAGTTGCCTCGGCCTGACATGGCAAAGCCTTCGGAACCCGACTCAGGACATCTGGCTAGGTGAAGCGCGAGCATTTCTTGATGGAACAGCGAGCGGGAGATTCCAGTGAGATGGCGGTTGATATACATGATCCTGTCTCTGGTGACTGCGGTCTTGCCCGCCTCCAGCGCGCCAGAACCAATCGGATTTCTGATTGACGCTCATGGCGATGTAATGCTGCGCAGACTTACGTGGTCTCAGTCGCGGCCGGTGGGGCTGGGAATAGAACTGCGCCTCGGCGATACGATCCGGCTGAAAGCCAACGCCAAAGCGATGATTCTCTGTCCAGACTTGCTCACAAGTTGGCAGCCCTCGTCCAAGAGTGATCGTGGTGTCTTCGAGGGGTGCCCGGCCGGGTCCGAGACAATCAGAATGCGCGATGGACAAGAGGCATTGGGTGTTCGCAACTCCGAGCCGGAACCGTCGGTGTTGATGCCCAGCAACAGCGCGATCCTCGATCCGAAACCATGGATACGATGGGAAGCTGTACCAGGCACAAACCGCTATCGCGTGTCCGTGTGGGATAGCAGCAACCCATCTCAGGCCGTTTGGGGGCCGGCACTGGTCAACGGAACGTCGATTCAATACCCGGGAAAGCCTGCGCTGACGATGGGACTCCGGTACTTCGTCCGAGTTACCGCCGACGGTGGATTGTCAACGCAAGGAAGGCCGTTCTTTCTCGCCTCCGGAGATCTTCAGCACACCGTCGAGGAGAGAATGCGAAAACTCAAAGCAGCGATTGCGGAAGAGGTGCCCCGCGAGGTGGCCATCGCGGTCTACCTCTTGAGCCAGCGTTTGACGGCTGACGCCTTGCCGCTCCTCGATGGCCTAGCCGGCAAGAGCCACAGCGCTGCACTTCAACTACTGCGGGCAAAGTCTCTCGGCGAGGTTGGGGCTAAGGCCACAGAGATCGAAGCTCTGCGGCGCGCACTCAAGGAAGCAGATCAGAATAACCAGCCCGAGAGCAAGGCCGAGTGTCTGCTGGAGCTCGCACGGTTAGCGATCAAGCGGAGCGAGACTATGGAACTGTCGCGCCGGGCCGCACGGATCTTCCGCGAACTAGGCGACACTACGCGGGCTGAAGCGGCAGAAAAGCTAGGGCGTTCCGAAGGGGGACAATGAAGACTCCGGACACGCGAGTACTGCCTGGCATCAGGCGTATCGCCTCGTGGCTGATCCTGGGGACCGGCGCCACACTCTTGATAACCGGGAACGCCACAGCAAACGTAGCGAAACAGATCGGGATCAATCCGGACGAGATCAGTCAGGCTCCTCCGCTTCCTCCTGAGCCTCACTCCATCTTTAGCCAGAACAAAATTGTTATCGTCGATTGCGACCTACCCAAGAATTTCGCGCCTCCCTCTCTTCCAGCTAGGCCCCTTGACGAAACCCTCCGTGTCGGACTGGTGCTTCCAGTATTTGACCCAGATGCAGAGCGAAATGCGACATGGTTGGCTGGTAACAGATTTATCCTGAATTTCGCTGGGTCAAGCTCGGCGGTTCTTCCCCGGATTATTGGGCGGCTCTTTCCGCGTACCGAAATCCTGCGATCGAACGCCGACACGTCTCAGCATGACTTGGTTCTGAGAATAACTTTGACAGCGGGCACTATAGCCAATCCGGATGATACCTTTCACGGCGCGTTTGTCACGGGAACTATCGTAGCGGAAGCTAACAATAGGACACCGATTGTCAGTATCACAGCCTCGGGAAGGGCAGAATCGAACAAATCGATTTACTGGTCGCAATACACTATGGGCAGAGCGGCCGGAGTGCCGGCTCTTCAATCTATGCTCGATCGCCTGGTACGCAATCTCATAGAGGATGTGACTTTCAAAGCTTATGTGCGCGAAGCCTCGGCTCAGAGAGCACGACCCTCTGAACTAGAGACAACCGCTAGGTTTGACGACAGCCTGGCACTTTTCCCGAACGGCCGATTGGATGGAGGCGAAAACGCAAAGATTCTCTTCAAGGTTCACAACCGGGGAGCGGGGCCAGCCTTCGCGGTGCACCTTCGGGTTTCCTCCCCGACAATGGAGATCGCTCTTCCCGGTGACACGGAGATCGGAGATCTGCCGCCGCGTGGCGAAAAGGAAGTGAGCGTTGCCATGGGAGGCGGTCTCGGCCTGGAAACAGGGGTTCTTAAACTTCCGATCGAAACGATTGAGAAGCGGGGCTACGGTGGCCGCCAGATTATTCTGGAGGTTGCCACCGAGAAGCTGATGCGACCAAATCTGGAGATCGCGGACATTACCCTCAGTGGCCCGGAAGGTCGTGCTGAGAGCGGAGACGGCCGCCCTGCAAATGGAGAAACCCTGGAAGCCGTGGTGCTCATCCGCAACAGCGGACCCGGAGATGCTGCAGGCGTGGAGCTGACTGCTGCATCGGCTGCGGGAGGCGTTGAGATCCTAGAGCCCAGGGTTGGCGTAACCTCAATCCCGGCTAACGGCGTCAGAGAAGCGCGAATGCACGTCCGATTGCCCGTCACCTTTGACGCCCGGGATTTGCCGCTGACCTTTCGCGCAGTCGAGGCACGAGGCGCCGAAGTTGCCCAGGCTAGCAAGGATAAAACGTGGCAGGTTCAATTGAGGAGACCGGCGGTAGAGCTTACCTATCGCATGTATGACGGCAACTCCGCGGGCTCGCACGGTGACCGTGACGGAGTGGCCAACAATGACGAAGAGGTGGAGTTGGTTCTCACTCCCGCCAACCACGGTGCGCTGCCGGCGCGTGATGTCCGGATCTCTCTGGTGTCACCGCAGGCGGGCGTCACGTTGAGCCAGGATAGCTTCCAGGTTGGCGATCTTCCTGCCAATGCAGAGGGCGCCGAGCAACGGGTGCGCCTTCAGATCGCGCGAACTC
Organism: Thermoanaerobaculia bacterium; assembly: GCA_049586115.1. Classification (GTDB taxonomy): domain Bacteria; phylum Acidobacteriota; class Thermoanaerobaculia; order Gp7-AA8; family Gp7-AA8; genus JADGNZ01. The sequence continues at coordinate 3,159 of JBAVBF010000480.1, forward strand.
TCGGACGAGATGCGGCGATCGACAAGCTGACGCTCGCCGCGACCATCACTCAACGGGATTTCTCTGCACGTAAGGAGCCCATCACTCTCCCGTTTAAGGCTCGCCATCCAGAGCTCGTCGCCAGCGTGACCAACTCGTCCCCTCTTATCGAAGGGGAATCCGCGATTCTCTGGCTCGAGGTTCGTAACCAGGGGCTCTTAGCCGCGCAAGGGGTTCGTGTAGATGTGGGTTCCGACAACCAAGGTATCGACCTCCTCGATGAGTTGGGAGCTCCCACGCCGAAGCTGCGTCTCGACATAGGAACTGTTGTTGCGCAAGTGTCCACACCAAAGATACAGATCAAAGCCCACATCAGGCGAGGCATTTCCGCGGCCGAGGCTGTTCTCAGAGTGGCGGTCTCGCAACAAGACTTTCCTTCCATCGATCAGCAAGCCAGTCTGCGCATCCAGAAAGAGGAAGCCGTCATCATCTCGGCGAGCCCTTCTCCGCTTCCGACACGCTTGGTTACACACGGTGCTGCCGCCCCAGCGAGCGTGTTTTTTCGCGACTATGAGACAGGGCAATCGGTCGCCGAAGAGACCGTCATCTTGCGCTTTGAGGTTCAGTCCCAGAGTAGTCTGGACACGGTTCGCTTGGAGCAGAATCACAACGTCCTTCATCTGGCTCCACCTAAATCCGATCCAAACCAAGCGACTCATTTGTGGCTATACGAGCAGCAGGTTTACCTCACCTACGGGGCGAACGACTTCGAAGTCGTCATGGTGACTGCCGAAGGAATTCGCAACAGTCGCATTCTTTCTCTCAACCGGCAGCAGCCGGGTAAATTGTGGGTTGCCGTCGTCGGCATTTCGAAATACGCGGACAGAGGCATTACAGAGCTGAGGTATGCGAGAGAGGATGCGGTTGCGGTCCTGTCCTACTACCGCAACCGCTTCGGCCTCCCTGAGGAGCAAATATTCCAGGTGCTCGACGAAAAGGCGACACTCGGGAACATCAAACGCACGCTGGGCACCGAGCTTGGTCGAAAAGCGAATAACCCAAACGATACCGTCATCCTTTACTTTGCCGGCCATGGACAGCCGGAGCAGGACCCGGGAAGCCCGGATTCCGATGGCTTCAGCAAGTACATCCTTCCCTATGACACAAATCTCGCGGATCTATATGGCTCCGCCTTAAATATGGATGAGTTGACCCGCATCCTCCAAAGATTGAAGGCCGAGCGCGTCGCATTGATCATCGATAGTTGCTTCAGCGGAGCAGCAGGCGGGCGAACGCTATTCAACCCGAATGTGGGCGTTAGGTCCACGCTGAACGATAATGAGTTTCTGTCCAGGATGGTCAGCGCAGGAAAAGGCCGAGTAATACTGACCGCTAGCGGATCAACTGAACCTGCTCAGGAATGGGAAGACAAGCAGCACGGGATCTTCACATACTATTTGCTTCAGGGCCTGACTGGGGATGCTGACTACGACGGCGATGGCAACATCGACTCCGACGAAATTTACAATTTCGTTTCGCAGATGGTGAGCAAAGACACGCATAAGCTCCAAAACCCCGTAAAGACGAATGCTTCAAGTCAAACCGGCAAGATTGTCCTCGGAAAAACAACTGCTCGCATAAAACAATAGCTACTCCGCCATTCGGCGCTCGTGCTCGAAGGAAGGCAAGGAAGTATCCGTACGAGTTCGCCTACCGGGCTAGTCCCTACGGCCAAAAGTTGATTGTGAAAAAGCAAGGATTTGGAGAAGAGGCAGAACCCACCCTTACCCCCATCGCGATGCGGTGATGCGATATGACGAAGGTGGCGTGCTGTTCTCGCCGAGACTTCCCCTCAGCGGGTCATTTTGCTTGATTCCGGCTGCGCCGGGGTAGGGAAAACTCCCACTGTGTCACTCCTAAGTAATGGAAGGCCGCGTGCTCAAGCGAAGGAAAAGGTCACTCATTCCAAGAGGAACTAATGAAGATACTGAACCTCCGAGTTTCGACTGGCATCAAACACCGGAAGGGATGCCTTTTCGCTGGACTAATCCTGGGGCTAGGTTTCTCGTTTCCCCCCACGAGCAGCTTTGCCTCAAGTGGCTCAACACCGATCACCGTCAGTCCAGGCGGAGTTACGATCATTCCGAATGGAGAAGCACCGGACCCTCAGGCCGCAGCCGACCCGGTCTACAACGTCAAAAGCGTCGTCGTCGTCAACTGCAACTTACCCCGGAATTATGTTCCACCCTCTCTTCCCGCGCGACCAATTGACGAAAACCTCCGTGTAGCGCTGGTGCTTCCTGTTACTGATGTGGGACCGAAAACGACATGGTTGGTACCCACGGACGATTACTCGGAACACCCCGTTCTCAAGAATGGTAGTGTCGTCACGCAGGTGATATTGAATTTCGCCGAACCGACCGCGGCAGTCCTCCCCCGAATTATTGGACGCCTTTTTCCGCGCACGGAGATTATTCGTCCGAACACCGACATCTCTCATTATGAACTCGTTCTCAGAGTCGACCTGAAATCCAGCACGCTACCCGGCTATCCTGACCACAGTTTTCGTGGCGCCGACGTCGAAGGAACTATCACCGCGGAGGCTCCCGATGGAAGCACGGTCAGCCGCGTCACGGCCTCGGGCCACGGAGATGTAGCGAATGCAAGTTATTGGGCGAGGCACTGGTCGAACGAAAGCGAAGGGAATTCAGTTGGCGTGCCGGCCCTGCAATCTATGCTGGATAGTCTAGTAAACGAGCTCTTATCAGATCAGCATTTCAGAACGCACGTGCGTGAAGCTGCTGCGCGCAAAGCACGACCATCCGAACTCAGGACCGTAGTCATCTTCGACGACAGCAAGGGTTTCTTCCCCAACGGACGGCTGGATGCTGGCGAAACCGCACGGCTCCTCTTCAAGATACATAACGTCGGCGCCGGACCCGCCTTTGCCGTACACCTTCGCGTAACATCCGGAGCAAAGGATGTTGCGCTTCCTCCAGACACGGAAGTTGGAGATCTGGAGCCCGGCGCCGAAAAAGAGATTAGTGTACCGATCACTGCCAATATAGCCGTCGACACTTCGGTCCTGCGGTTGCCTGTAGAGACCTTGGAGAAGCGCGGCTATGGCGGCCGGCCTCTGGTTCTCGAGATCGCCACAAATCGGCTCCGGAGGCCAACCCTCGAAATCGCCGATGTTAGTCTCGGCAATCGAGGCGCTCGTTCTGTCGGCGATGGAGACGGCCGCCCGTCGAATGGCGAAACCCTAGAAGCAACAGTGCGCATTCACAACAGCGGTCCAGGAGAGGCCGCGGGCGTAGTGTTGACCGTGTCGTCGACCCTGACAGGAGTCGATTTTCCGGAAGCTACAGTTATCCTTCCTCCCATTCCCGCGAATGAACTTCGACTTGGGAGGGTGCTCGTTCATCTTCCGGTTACCTTGGAGGCGGTCGAGCTTCCCTTAACTTTTGACGCCGTAGAAACACGTGGTTTTGAAGTTGCGCGAGCGACAAAAACTCAAGCCTGGCC
>JBAVBF010000481.1:0-2798 GCA_049586115.1 Thermoanaerobaculia bacterium
GGCGATGGAGCTCTACCAGCGCGGCATCATCACGCGCGAGCAGACGCAGATCGATCTCGAATGGGGCAACTACGAGACGATCGAACGGCTGCTTTTCATGACCGCGAAGCGCGAAGGTTTCGGCGACGTGATCGCCGATTCATCGCAGGCCGTCGCAACCGGTAAGTACCCAGCCGAGTCGCTCGACTACCTGATGGCCGTCAAAGGTCTCACGCAAAGCGACCCGCACGATGCCCGCATCCTCAAAGCCTTTGCGCTCGGCCTGGCCGTCGCCACGCGCGGCATGGACCACCTCCGCAATCGCGTCACGCTCGAGATCAACGCGAAGATCAACGACTCGCCCGATTTCAAAGCGGAGCTGTACGGCGGACCGGTCTCCGCGGAGCCGAACAGCTACGAAGGAAAGGAAACCGCCGTCCGCCGCTGCGAGAACATCTACGCGGTCGGCGATTCCGTCGGCATGTGCCGCTTCACCACGAAGCTCTTCAACTCACCGTCACTGCCGGGTTATGAAGAATTCGCCGATCAGGTCGCGAACGTGACCGGCATCGAGCTGACCAACGAAGCGATCGACCACATCGGCCTCAACGTCATGGGCGTCGAACGCCTCATCAACGCGAAACTCGGCATCACCCGCGCCGACGACACGCTCCCAAAACGCTGGTTTGAAGAAGCGATCGGCGTCGGCCCCTACAAAGGCGAAAAGATCGACCGCGGCGAGTTCGACAAGATGCTGTCGCGCTTCTACGCGATCTCGAATCTGACCGAGGAAGGCATCCCGAAGCCGGAATGGCGCGAAGAGTTGGAGGGAGTGCTGAGGGCGTGATTACTTCTGAGCTCGCTCGTCGAGATGCGACCTGCATGGAAGACGATGTTCACGCTGCTGCCTTGACTACTTCTGATCGTGCGGTCGTTCACCGAGGTGCGGCCAGCGTCGGCCGATGAAGAAGACGGTCGCTCCCGCGATCGTTGCCGGGATCAACGCGATTAGAAATGCCTGGAAGACGATGTTCATTTGTGTACCTCCGCCAGTAGCAGCAAACACGGAATCGCCACAGCCAGAACACCGAGCATGACGGAAAATGATCCACCCACAGCCGAAAACTTCCTGAATTTCTTGAGCGAAAGTACGATCAAGCCAAAAAGCAGGTCAATGCCGAGAACGGAACTCGTCGCGACTACTGCCAGCGATCCTCCGATGAGGGCGACGAAGTCGCGGTCCGTAAAGAGTCCGGCCGCCAATCCGAGACCGAGGATGCACATATCCCATCCCGTTTGCACCGCCACTTGCCAGAACGGCTTCGGATCAACGAGCCATTCTGCGAATGTCATGATGACGAGGAAAAGCAGTGGCAATGCCGCCGCTGCGATGACCACCGTGACATGCGAACCGCTCACGTTCCGCAGAGAGTAGCACGCAGCCTTCCGTATTGATGGCCATGCCCCAAACCGCCTCTCACATCACCGTCCGCCTCCCCGAGCCCTTGCGCGAAGGTCGCGGAACCGTGATCACGATGAACGCAACCTCCCTCGGCGACATCATCGCGAAGCTCGACCTCGCCGACGATCGCGATGAGCTGTTCAACTTCGCGGTGAATGGCGATCTTGTGCTGCATGGCGAGAACGATGTCGCGTTGAAGGATGGCGACGAGGTCGAGATCGTCGTCGCGTTTGCGGGCGGGTAGTCAGCGCAAGCCGTCGGCGACGTAGAGATCGCCGATCATCCGCAGCGCGTCGTACGCGTATGCCGTGCCGTCCGGAGTGATGCAGATCGGGGCGATTTTGTAGACGCCGGCGGGATCGGTGGGCGAGAACTGCTTCCACGGTTCGCGCGCGCCGGTGGCGAGCGTCACGCGCGTTACTTGCGCGGGGAGCGCGGTGGGACGGTGCACGAAGAGCGACGCGCCGTCGGCGGACCAGGCAATCGGGATTTCGCCCGGCTCGATCGCGGGAACGATCGAGGGTTCCGCGGCCGCGTCGATCGGATAGAGCGCGATGGTCTGCTGCTGCGTCATGCCGGCCGCGTAGTGGCCGTCGGGCGACACGGCGAACGGACGATAGGCATCGCCCCAGATGCCTTCCGGCGAGATCGGCTTCACCGACTCATCGAGCGTGTCGATGATCAGGAGTTGATAGCCCTTCTTCGGCAGCGCGCCGGCGATGACGACGCGGCGTCCGTCGGGCAGCCAGGCCGCGCCGAAGTCGAAGGCGCCCTCGGTTTTCAGCTCGCGGGCTTCGCCGCTGCCGGTGGGGACGACGACGAGTTTCGCGCCGCTGTGGCCGAGGACGTACTTGCCGTCGGGAGAGATCGCGTCGCCGTAACCGTCGGCGATGCGCACCGGCGTCGGAGCGTCGAGGCGGCGCAGGTACATCGCGCTCGCGGCGCCTCCGCCTTCGCGCGGCTCGTTGAAGAGAATCGTGTGGCCGTCGCGCGAAAGGTCCGCGAGGATCGACCAATCGAGCCACGACAGATCGCGCTCGGACGTTTCGCCGGGCGCCTGCACTTCCAGCGCCGCGCGCCACATGCCGTTCGACAGCAGCACGTGTCCGGCGGGCGCGATGTCGTACAGCCGCATCGATCCGGTCAAGCGATTAATCAAACGCGTCTCGCCGGTGTCGATGCTCACGCCGTAGAGCGCCGGCGGCGCGCCGCTGTCGGTGGCGGTGATCCAGATTTCCCTGCCGCCCGGCGCCCACGCCAGTCCGGTCGCGCCGTGTCCCCAGCCGCGCGCAATCGACACAGGCTTCGCGGATTTCGAATCGAGCACGGCCACGTCATTCTTGCCGCCGTACGTTTC
>JBAVBF010000482.1:0-8288 GCA_049586115.1 Thermoanaerobaculia bacterium
GGAGAGATCGCCGATCGCATCCCAAACCGTGACAGCCGTGGAGCCCGCCTTTGGATACGCAGGCGCAGGCAGGTGGCCGAGGTGACCGAGTACGAAAAGACGGCGGCGCTGTTGCGGAACTCCGAAATCCTTCGCGTTAAGAATTGTCAACGGCTTCACGATCGAATAACCGGCTGTCTCCGCCTTGCTTAGAAAGCGATTGAGTGTCTTGCGCGCGTCGCCAATCATTAAGCCTGCGACGTTCTCGACCACGAAGTACCGAGGCTTCAACTCTTTAAGGAGACGCGCGAAGTGAATCAGGAGCTCGTTGCGAGGATCCTTCGCGTGGCGCTTTCCTATGACGGAGAAGCCCTGGCAAGGTGGACCGCCGAAGAGAACATCGATGTCGCCGTCGATTCCTGCCTCTTCTCGGAGTTCCGAAGCTGTGAGCTCGGCGATGTCGGCTTCGAAGCAGTGCGTTCCCGGAAAGTTCGATGTGTATGCCTCAACGTTTACGGGATTGTTGTCAACCGCCGCGAGGACGTTGAATCCGGCCATTTCGAAGCCGAGCGACATCCCGCCGACGCCGGCGAAGACATCGACGGCGCGGGGTGCAGGCATTAACTTGTTCTCCGATAGTGGCAGTAGTTGCGAAGTACGCAGTTCCCGCACTTAGGATTTCTGGACGCGCAGACGTCTCGCCCGTGGAGGATCGCGTCAACGTGAAACCGCATGCGCTTCTCGGGTGGCACGAGCGCTTCCAACTCATCGTGGCTCTGATCGGCGCGTTTGCGCCTCGTCCATCCGAGTCGCTTTGCCAATCGATGAACGTGGACATCGACCGGCAGTACGGGCGACCCGAAGCAGTACATCATGACGCAACGCGCGACCTTCCCGGAAACACCCGGGAGTGAGGTGAGAAAGTCAAGACGCTCGTTGTCTGTCATCGGGCGCAGTGGCGCGAGTGTCACTCGGCCGAAGCGTGATCGAAGAGTCCGGGCGATGCCGATGATGAAGGACGCTTTGATCTTGCTGAGACCAGCGGGGCGAAGCGCCGCTTGCAGATCACCTTTTGGCAGGGTGAGCAACCCGTCCCATGAGCGGATGCGCGACCGGACAGATTTGTATGCTGTTTCCGCTTGCTCGGAAGTCGTGCGATTGCTGACCGTAATGTAGATGAGATCGGCGAGTGGTTCGCGCGGATTGCCTAGGCGAGTGGGCGGGTATGCGCTCGCCAGCGCATCGCAAACGGCTTCAACCATGGACGCGCGGTCGCGACGCGAACGTCGCCAGATGGCGCCTGTCTTCACCTTCCGTTTGTGGGTATCGGACATCCGTTTCTACGCATTGTCGCGGTTGATGCGCAAATGCGCAAGTACCTCGGCTTACTATAGTTGCAGACACCGTCAGCCTGGATACACCCGCTGCCGCGACCAACACGGCTGTAACGAAACCCACTGGCTACCCGGCAGAGAATTGCATCGAAGCTCATAATTTCGACAGAATCGACGCGAGCTCCATCTCATCAAATACGCGCACGAGCTTCGCTACCTTGCAGTCAAGCGCTACCGCGAGACGGAGCAACGTCAAGAGGTTCGGCAGTTTGATGCCTCGTTCCATCGCGCTGATGTGGGTGTGAGGCAAGCCCGCGCGATCAGCGAGAGCTTCCTGGGTGAGACTGGCTGCGTGTCGGAGCTCTCGCAGGCGTGTTCCGAACAGCTCGGCCACTGCTGAAGAGCGGGTCACGTCGTATGCTGCCTCTTGACAAATCTCGCCATCAAACTAATACCTCTATATCAATTCAGAAGAGGTGAATCATGGACGCAAACACCCCCACCCGTATCCGCCACATCTTCCTCTCTCCCCGTCCTCACTTTCCGCTGAATACCGTCGCGGAGTTGTTGGAGATGTCGGTTGAGGAGCTGAAGGCGGAGATGGCGCGATTGTAGCGGTTTCGACGGCGGTCGGGGTTCGGGTGACGCGGGAGGAGATGGTGGCGGCGGCGATGGGGCGGTGGGAGTTGGCGGTCATCGAGAGGGCGCTGGGGCGGGAGGCGTCGCGGGTATTGCCGGAGGCGGTCCGGCTCGTCGAGTTGCGGGCGCGCGTTCCTCGGTATCAGACAGAGATGTTGCGGTATCTGGCGCGGCAGGAGGGGACGTCCATCGGCGCGGTCCTCTCGCGCGAGCTGGAGGACATGGCCTCGGCGCGTGCCGAGGAGTTGGCGGCGGCGGTGCCGTCCGTGGCGATCGCGCTGCAGTTTGCGGGCGGGTGAACCGCTCTACGGCTGTGCGTTGGCGCCGGGGAGAGTCGGCGGCGGCGTGGTGCGGGCGGCGGCGAGGCGGCGCATGACGTCGGCGATGTCGGCGCCGAGGACTTCGAGCAGTTCCAGAACGGTGGGGAGGCTCGGGATGTTGCCGCCGTACTCGAGGATGCCGACGTAGGTCGGCGTCAGGCCGGCGCGCTGGGCGAGTTTGCGGCGGGTCCATCCGCGCTGCTCACGCAGGTGTCGCAGAATGGCGCCGAAGCGCTCCGCGTCCGGGTCGATTCGCAACGCGCGAGGCATGATTCGGGATCATACCATGCTCACTCAAACCTCGGTTTGTGTCATCCCATCCGAACGGCGAATGGAATCGACCTGCGGAGACATTCATTGGACAATCCGCGTTAAGCAATATCTCCATGGAATGCGTTCATGTGACGATCGGTCGCGTTCATGAGACCGTGGGACACCTCGATGAAATCCATGGAGAGAGTGCAAGAGGTATTCTGAGGTGTCCGAACGAGCTTGATCGATTTAGAAAAGGCTATTCTCGTTTTCGATACGACCATGGTATTCGTGCATCGGTCATTTTGACGTCTGCAGATGGTTGGCGAAGTCCTGATATCCATCCATGGATGAATTCATAGGAAAATTCGAGGCTCTCAAAATGGCTTCCGGCCTTCCGCAGAACAGAAAATGACTTCTTCGATCTTTCCAAGGACTTTTTCTACCCGTCCGATCGGCATCTTTAGATGTCACTTGCGAGCAATCGCCTCCATCCATGGTTGTAACGATGAATGAGCGTTCGAACTGGCTACGAATGGTGCCTCACATCATCTTGAAATCCCTCATCACTGAAGGTTGAACAGGGTTATCTGCGATCATCCTTCAGCATCGGGATAAACCCCATCGCCCTCTCCGCCAGCGCCGTAATCGTCAGCGAGGGATTCACGCCCGGATTCGCGGACATTGCGGCGCCGTCGATTACGTAGAGACCGTCGTAGCCGAAGATGCGGTGATGGTTGTCGATCACGCCGTCTTCTGCGCTTGTGCCCATGCAGGCGCCGCCGAGGATGTGGGCGGTGGTTGGGGTGCCGAGGAGGGTTTCGGTGAGGAGGCTACCGGCGAAGCCGTCGATCTTTTGTTCTACGCGCCGCGCCAACTCTGTCGCCTCCGGGATCGCCGCGCTTGGCGCAGGTCCCTCGGCAAGGGCAGTCGTCAGGCCGAAGGTGCCGAGGCGGAGGCGGAGGTGGCCTTCGAGCGTGCGCATGTAGAGCAGGATCATCGTTCGCTTGGCCCAGTCGTCGACGAACCAGGCGCGCAGGAAGTGGATGGGATGCCGCAGCATGGCCGCGAGAACGCGGATCAGCCGCACCGGCGCGCTCTCGCCCGGCACGTGCGGCGACATCAGCAGGCGGAAGAAGCCGGAGCCTTTTCCGTAGCGCACCGGTTCGAGGTGGGAGTGTTCGTCGGTGTGGAGCACGCTGGTGATGGCGATGCCATCGCTGAGGTCGCGATCGGCGCGCGTGGTTACGCCGATGAGCGACTCGGAGTTGGTCCGGACGAAGCTGCCGACGCGGTTGGACAGCCGAGGCAATCCCTGCTCGCTGGCTTTCAACTTCAACAGCAGCGGCACCGTGCCCATCACGCCGCCCGCGAAGATCACGTTGCGCGCGGTGAGCGTGCGCCGGCGTTTGCCGAACCAGCCGGTACCCGAGGTGGCGTCGATCCGGTAGCCGCCTTCGGCAAGCTCGCGCACCCAGGTCACCTCGGTGTCCGCCTCGATCTGCAGGCCGCGCTTCTCGGCTAGCCAGAGGTAGTTCTTGTCGAGCGTGTTCTTGGCGTTGTGCCGGCAGCCGGTCATGCAGGCGCCGCATTGGATGCAGCCGGTGCGGTCCGGACCTTCGCCGCCGAGGTACGGGTCGGGCACGGTCTTGCCGGGCTCGCCGAAGTAGACCGCCACGCGCGCGGGGACTATCTGATCGGGACGGCCGATGTCGGCGGCGATGTCGCGCAGAACCTGATCCGAGTAGGTATCGGCCGGATACTGCGCCGCCCCCAACATCCGCAACGCCGTGGCGTAGTGCGGCTCGAGTTCTTTCTTCCAATCGGCGAGGTGACCCCACGACGGCAAGGTGAAGAACTCGTCCTTTGGAGTCGGCAACGTGTTGGCGTAGACGAGTGAGCCGCCACCGACTCCCACGCCGGAAAGCACCGTGACGTGACGCAGGAAGGTCATCTTGAAGATGCCGCGAAAGCCCGCCGCCGGCATCCACAACCACCGGCGCAGATTCCAGTTCGACTTGGGAAAGTCGTCGGCTCGGAAGCGCTGTCCTTTCTCCAGCATGACGACGCGGTAGCCCTTCTCGACGAGCCGCAGTCCGGAGACGCTGCCACCGAAGCCGGAGCCGATGATGGCGTAGTCCCAATCCACGGGGGAAAAGCTTATCCGCAGATAACGCAGATGAGGCGCAGATAGATTCGACTTCATCTGCGTTCATCTGCGGATAAACTCCCGCACCATTTCGAAGGAGGCAACGTATGTCTGACAAGAAGATCATCGCCGTGGTTGGAGCGACGGGAGCACAGGGCGGCGGGTTGGTCCGCGCCATCACATCGGATCCGGACGGGCCGTTCATCGCGCGGGCAATTACGCGCGACGTCAACTCGGACAAAGCTCGCGAGCTGGCGGCGCTGGGTGCCGAGGTCGTGGCGGCGGACGTCGATGACGCGGCGAGTTTGCGGCGCGCGTTCGAGGGAGCGTATGGCGCGTATTGCGTCACATTCTTTTGGAACCATTTCTCGCCGACGCAGGAGATGGCGCAGGCTCGGGCGATGGCCGAGGCGGCGCGGGATGCGGGGGTGAAGCATGTGATCTGGTCGACGCTGGAGGACACGCGTAAGTGGGTGCCGCTCAGCGATGACCGTATGCCGACGCTGATGGGTCAGTACAAAGTGCCGCACTTCGACGCCAAAGGTGAGGCCGACCGGATCTTCACGGACCTCGGCGTTCCGACGACGTTTCTGGTGACGTCGTTCTATTGGGACAACTTCATCGGATTCGGAATGGGGCCGGCGCGCGGCGCGGACGGCAAGCTGGCCATCACGCTACCGATGGGCGACGCGAAACTTCCCGGCATCGCCGCGGAAGACATCGGCCGCAGCGCGTACGGGATTTTCAAGAAGGGTCCGGAACTGATCGGGAAGCGCGTCGGCATCGCCGGCGAACACCTCTCCGGCGCAGAGATGGCCTCGGCATTCACCGATCTCCTCGGCGAAGAGGTCCGTTACAACGCGGTCGAGCCGAGCGTGTATCGCGGCTTCGGATTTCCCGGCTCCGACGATCTCGGCAACATGTTCCAGTTCAAGCGCGACTTCGAAAAGGACTTCCGAGGAGCGCGGCCGGTGGATGAAACGCGGGCGTTGAATCCGAAGCTGCAGAGTTTCAGCGAGTGGCTGAACGCGAATCGGGAGCGGATTCCAAAAGGCTGATCCGCAGATTACGCAGATGTACGCAGATCAAAATCGACGCCGCTCGGCGATCGTGCGACATTCGATCCTCCTGTTCGCGGCGCTGGCGGCGATCGTTGTCGTCTTTGCGCGGCCGGCGGTTCCGCAGGGTCTTGCGTACCACCATTTCGCCGATCAGCGCTCGTCCGCCGGCATCCCGAACTGCATGAATGTTCTCTCCAACGTGCCGTTTGCCATCGCCGGTCTGCTTGGGATCTCTGCGACGATGCGCAACCGCGATCGCGGCAATACGTGGACGCGCTGGCCATACGTCGCACTCTTTGTCGGAGTCACACTGACAACCCTCGGATCGGGTTACTACCATCTGCGACCCGACAATGCGCGGCTGGTCTGGGATCGATTGCCGATGACCGTCGGGTTCATGGGGCTGCTGACTGCACTGCTGGCTGAACGCGTCAGCGTCACGATTGGCCGATGGCTTTTCGGTCCGCTGCTGCTGCTCGGCGCAGGGAGCGTTCTGTACTGGTATTGGAGCGAGCTTCATCACGCCGGCGATCTTCGGCTCTACATCCTCGTGCAGTTTGGTTCTCTGCTTCTGATCGTGCTGATTCTTCTGTTGTATCCGGCCCGCAACGCCGGCACTGGCTTTATCGTCGCTGCGCTAGTGGCGTACGCGGTAGCGAAGGTGTTCGAAGCGGCGGATAACGAAATCTTTTCACTCGGCCACTTCGTGAGCGGTCACACGATCAAGCACCTGACCGCGGCGACGGGAGTAGCGTTCCTCGTTGCGATGCAGCGAGCCCGCATGCGAACCAGTGTACGGACGCCGTAGCGCGTCACGCTCCGCAGGGTTCGCCTTCGACGCATTCGCGCGCCATCAGCACGAGCTCGTCGATGTTGAACGGCTTTGCCAGGACCTTGCAGATCCGTTCGAGGAACGTGGAACTGAGCTTGCGCGGCGAGGCGGTCATGACGATCACGCGGCGCAATGTGTGCGGCTGGGTCTCGTCGATGTACGTGATGACCTCTTCCCCGCTCACCAGCGGCAGGATCAGATCGATGATGAGCAGATCGTAGGCGACCGTCTTCATCAACTCGATGGCCGCCGCGCCGGTTCTCACGCACTCGACGGTGAACTTTTCCCGTTGCAGTACGTGGCGCACGAGACTGACGATGCCGTCGTCGTCTTCGACCACCAGCGCGCGATAGGTGCGGCGGCGCTCACCGGAAAGGTCGTCCGCTCCGCGGCTGACCTCGGCTTGAGTTTGCAGGGACATGGGGGGCCTCTCCTCCCGCCGCGCAACGAGTCACAGCTCATAATAAATTCTCTGCCGGTCACCGAACGCCAAAGATGGGAAATATGGGAGAATCAGGCGAAAGTTGAGCTGATCATGAAAGCACGAACGATGAAATCACGAACCCGGCCCGCCTCCGACGTCAAAGACCATTGGCGGGATATCGTCGCTGACGCGAAGACAAATGGCGAGGTTTTCGTCACTCATTACAATCGGCCGGAAGTGGTCGTCGTTTCCATCGATCACTACTCAAAACTTAAGGCTGACGCTGCCGCCAACGATCCGTTGGCGCCGCTTTGGGCGGAGTTCGATCGGGAGCTCGCGTATCTTAATGAGCCTGGCGCCGGCGCTAAGCTGCTCCGCGCCTTTCACGCGACGCCCCAAGAAATCGCTGACGCCGCAAACGCGGCGGCTCTCCGCAATAAACAGTGACCAACGAAGCAGGCGCCGACGCCGTCATTCTCGTGCTTGCCGGCGTCAACGGAGCCGGTAAGAGTTCGGTGGGAGGGGCCTCCCTCCGCGCCCTTGATGTCGAATACTTCAATCCTGACCAGGCCGCAAAGCGAGTCCTGGAGACGAACCAAAGCGCGTCCCTTGATGAGGCAAACGCGCAGGCTTGGCAAGCAGGAAAACTGCGGCTGGAACGGGCAATCGAAACGCGCTCCAGCTTTTCCTTCGAGACGACCCTGGGAGGCAACACTTTCCCTCGTCTGCTTCGAGAAGCGGCAGAGGCCGGGCTCAAGGTCGTCATCTGGTTCGTAGGTCTCTCGACGCCGGAACAGCACATTGCCCGCGTGCGCGCCCGCGTCGCAAGCGGCGGACACGATATCCCCGAAGAAATGATCCGGCAGCGCTGGGACTCGTCGCGGCTCAATATCATCGCCCTGATGCCGTTCCTCCACGAACTGCGAGTGTTCGACAACAGCCACGAAGGGAACCCCTTAGCGGGCACGATTCCTCCGCCGAGAGAGCTCCTGTACTGGCGTGACGGAGCGATCGTCAGTCCCGATGCTGACACTTTGGCAGCGACGCCGGAGTGGGCCAAACCGATCCTAGCGAGAGCGCTCAAGCTTCAGCGCGCGGCGAAGTGACGATGAGTCAGCATCGAAACTGCATGGCTGACGGCATGCGCTCACAACTCTTCCTCGTGGCGATGCTCTTCGCCGCGTGTCACACTGACGTTCCGATGTCTTCTTCCGCGAGCGAACTTCCGCGAATCAGCGTGACCAGCGATGGTGGCATTACCGGCCGCGGGGTCGGCGGGATCGTGATCGATGGCAGTC
>JBAVBF010000483.1:0-7865 GCA_049586115.1 Thermoanaerobaculia bacterium
GATCACGCGCGGATTCGACGGCGCGACGGCAATCGCCCCGATTGATCCGATCGGCTGATCGTCGAAGATCGGCGTCCACGTGCGGCCCGCGTCTTTCGTTTCCCACACGCCGCCGTTCACGCTGCCGAAGTAGAAATGCGCCGCCTCGCCGGGAACGCCGGTGACGGCGAGAACGCGTCCCGCGCGAAAGGGGCCGAGGAGCCGCCAGTGGAGATCGTGAAAGAGAGTTGGATCGACGGCGGCGAAGGAATTCGCAGCGACGAGCAAGAGCAGACAACGCACGAATCGCATGGTTACGAATGATATTTCACGCGGAGACGCGGGGACGCGGAGAAACCTCCTCAGCGTTTCTCCGCGCCTCCGCGTGAAAAGCTTTTTCTACGTTATAAGTAGCGCCATGAAACTGCTCTGCGCCGCCGCCGTCCTCGCTATGCTCGTCCCCCTCGCGTTCGCTGACGAGCCAAACCCGTTCTTCGAGAAGAGCACTCTCCCCTTCGAGGCGCCGCCCTTCGATCGGATCAAGGACAGCGATTACCAGCCGGCCATCGAAGAAGGGATGAAGCGCGAGCTGGCTGAGATCCAGGCCATCGCCAACAATCCCGACGCACCGACCTTCGCGAACACGATCGAGGCGATGGAGAAAACGGGCGACCTGCTGCGGCGTGTGCAGCGCGTGTTCGGCGGGATGACGCAGTCGAACACCAACCCGACGCTGCAGAAAATTCAGTCCGAGGTCGCGCCGAAAGCGGCTGCGCATCGCGATGCCATCAACCTCGATCCGAAACTCTTCGCGCGCATCAAGGCCATCTATGACGCGCGCAACAAATCGGGCCTCGACGCAGAGCAGAAGTTCCTGGTCGAGCGTTACTACAGAAACTTCGTCCGCTCCGGCGCGCAACTCAACGACGCCGACAAGACCGCGCTGCGGGCGCTGAATCAGGAGCAGTCGAAACTCACCACACAGTTCCGCGATCGCATTCTCGCGGACACGAACGCCTCGGCCATCGTCGTCGACGACAAATCGCTGCTCGATGGCCTGCCGGAATCCGACGTCGCCGCCGCCGCCGAACGCGCCAAAGGCCGCGGCATGGAAGGAAAGTGGCTGCTTACCCTGCAGAACACCACGCAGCAGCCGCCGCAGACGTATCTGAAAAATCGCGATCTTCGCAAGCGCTTGTTCGAGGCCTCCATCGCGCGCGGCAATCACGGCGGCGACAACGATACGAAAGCGATCATCACCCGCCTCGCGCAGATCCGCGCCCAGCGCGCCAGGCTCCTCGGCTACCCGACCTACGCCGACTACAACCTCGACGACGAGATGTCGAAGACGCCGGCGAACGCCATCAAGCTGATGACCGACATGGTTCCCGCCGCCACCGCGAAAGCGCGCGCCGAGGCCGCGAGGATGCAACAGCTCATCGACGCGCAGAAGGGCGGATTCCACCTCCAGCCGTACGACTGGCAGTTCTACGCGGAGCAGGTGCGCAAGAATGAATTCGATCTCGATGAATCGCAGGTGCGGCCGTACTTCGAGATCGGCAACGTCCTGCAGAACGGCGTTTTCTACGCTGCCACGAAGCTTTACGGCATCACGTTCAAGGAGCGCCACGACCTCCCCGTCTACCAATCGGACGTGCGCGTGTTCGACGTCATCGATTCCGACGGCAAGCCGCTGGCGCTTTTCTATCTCGATCCATTTTCGCGTCCGAACAAAGCCGGCGGCGCGTGGACCAGCAGCTTCGTCGGCCAGAGCAAACTGCTCGGCACGAAGCCGGTGGTGACGAATACGGAGAACTTCACGAAACCCGCCGCCGGCCAGCCCGCGCTGCTGACGTTCACCGAAGTGACGACGATGTTTCATGAGTTCGGCCACGCGCTGCACGGCATGTTCTCGAACGTGAAGTACCCCTCGTTCGGCGGTTCCGCGGTGCCGCGCGATTTTGTCGAGTTTCCGTCGCAGTTCAACGAGCACTGGGCCATGGAGCCGACCGTCTTCGCGAATTACGCGAAGGATTACAAGACCGGCGCTCCGATGCCGAAGGAGCTCGTCGCAAAGTTGAAGAAATCGGGCACGTTCAATCAGGGCTTCGCGACGACCGAATACCTCAGCGCGGCGCTGCTGGACATGGCCTGGCACACCATCTCCGCCGATGCGCCGCTGCTCGATACGAATGCGTTCGAAGCGGAGTCGCTCAAGCGCTACAAGGTCGCTCTCGATGAAGTTCCGCCGCGCTACAAGTCGACGTACTTCTCGCACATCTGGGGCGGCGGCTACGCGGCCGGCTACTACGCGTATCTCTGGAGCGAGGTGCTCGACGACGATGCGTACTACTGGTTCAAGGAAAACGGCGGCATGACCCGCGCGAACGGCGATCGCTTCCGCAAGATGATCCTCTCGCGCGGCGGCACCGAGGATCCTGCGGCGATGTATCGCGCATTCCGCGGACGCGATCCGAAAGTCGAGCCGCTGCTCGAAGAGCGCGGGCTGACCGGCAAGTAAGTACAATCGCGCGCCGCATGCTCGACGACATCACACGCATCAGCTCTGAATTCGACGCTGCCCTCGCCGCTGCGAACACCGCGGCGGCGCTCGATGAGTTGCGCGTCCACTACTTCGGCCGCAAAGGCGGTCTGATTCCGGCGCTCTTTTCGCGTCTCAAGGAAGTTCCGAAGGATCAGAAGAAGGATGCCGGCGACGCGCTCAACAAACTGCGCGACCGCCTCGAATCGGAGCTGAAGGAAAAGCAGGAACGCGTGGCCGCCGAGGAGGCGAAGCGGAAGGAATCGCGCGACATCATCGACGTCACGCTCCCCGCCCGCCTCCCCAACCTCGGCCATCTCCATCCGGTGACGATCATCCGCCGCGAGATGGAGACGATCTTCAGCGAGATGGGCTACTCGCTCGATCCCGGCCCCGAGGTCGAGACGGACTGGTACAACTTCGAGGCGCTCAACTTCACGCCCGATCATCCTGCGCGCGATACGCAGGACACTTTCTTCCTCGATGTTGAGCCGTACCTGTTGCGCACGCACACGTCGAACGTGCAAATTCGCTCGATGGAAAATCACACGCCGCCGGTGAAGGTGCTCTCCTGCGGCCGCGTTTACCGCCGCGACGAAATCACGATGCGCCGCTCGCCGATGTTTCACCAGGCCGAAGGCTTCCTGGTCGACAAGGGAATTCACATCGGACACCTGCGCGCGACGCTCGAGCACTTCATCAAACGCCTCTTCGGCGCCGACTCGAAGATGCGCATGCGGCCGAGCTTTTTCCCATTCACGGAGCCGTCCGCGGAAGTCGATATGTCGTGCGTCTTCTGCAAAGGCGCCGGCTGCGGCACCTGCTCGCAAACCGGCTGGATGGAGATCCTCGGCTGCGGCATGATCCACCCGCAAGTCCTCCGCAACGTCGGCATCGACCCCGAGGAATGGAGCGGCTTCGCCTTCGGACTGGGACTCGACCGTTGCGCGATGATCAAGTTCGACATCCCGAATATTCGAACGCTGTTCGAGAACGATTTGCGGGTGTTGCAGCAGTTCTGATCTGCCGAAGTCTGCGGACAAAAGCTTCATCCGCAGATTACGCAGATGGAACGAAGATAAAACATCACCCGCCGGTGATCGTCCTCTTCCCTCCCGTTGCCGGGTTCCAGGCGAGGATGCGGCCGCCGTCGCCGAAGTAGAAGACTTCGCGTAGCGGCTCGATCGGCGGGCGGGTTTCGAATACGTCGGAGTAAACCCACTCCCGAATCGGCTCGCGATGTTCGATGACACCAGTGGTGATGTTCACGGCTTCGAGCACGCGGCGGCCTGACGCGGAATCGACCTCGTTCAGTACCACACGCGTGCCGTCGTCGCCGACGATCGAGGGCAATCGTTTAGCGCCGAGGAGAACGTCGCGTTGCGGAGTGCCGTCGGCCGCCAGAACGTGCAAGACAGTCGCCGAATCGGGTCCGTCGACGAGGGCGATACGGCCGTCGCGCAAATAGTGTGCGTCCTTGAAGGGAGTGCCAGTCGTCAGAGTTCTGATCGCCGATCCCGTACGCGCGTCGTTCAGGGTCACCACGTCCTCACGTGACCGCCTCACCAGCATCTGTGAGCCCGAAGGATCGGAGTAGAAGATGACCAACTTCGGCGAAGCGATGAATCCAGTCTCGCGAAGCGCACGTGAAGGCACGTCGAGCTCCATGATCTTCACGCCGTCCTGGACATTCAGATACATGCGAATGAGATCGGGCGTGACAAAAAACTCGCGGATGTAAGTCGAGTCAGGCAGACGAACAGAAACCAGCGAACGTTTCGTTGCGACGTCGTAAACCGAGAGGATGTGCCACGGCGAAACGGTGGCGATGCGGTCCCCGTCGTCGGAGACGAAGTAGTAACCGGAGGTCATGGTGAGCCCCGTGTCGACTGGTTCTCCCTTGCCTCGGCTGTAGATGAGCACTTCGAAGCCGTTGACGGCGCGGCGCTGAAGAACCGCGCTGCGGCCGTTGCGCGTATAGCGCACGATCCACTCCGATCTACTCTCAACGCGCCATGTCGATCCATCTTCCGAGTTGATGAGAAACGCTCCGCGATAGTCGAAACGGCCTTTTGCGTTTCCGGTGATCACCATCAAGGGACCGCTTGTCGAGTGTGAGGCCTGAATGTGGCCGGTCAGATCGCCCGGCTTCACCGAAACTACCCAGGCCACATACGCTGCTGCGATGAGCAGCGCCACTGCCATCGTGGTCCAGAGGAACTGCGACAGCGCCAGATGATTGCGCCGCCGGTCGGTGCGTCCGCGTTCGAGCTGCCACGCTCCTCCGCCGACGATTGCGATGATCGCCGCGATGCCCAATGCAATCCAACCACCTCTCAAGAGATAAAACGCGTCGCCGTCGAATAGCCGCACTTGAAGCTTGCTGATGATCACGCCGCAAATCACCGCCGCCGCGAAATCGAAAACGATCAGCGGCGACCGCGAGCGGGCGAACGTGCCGATCACGTGCGCGATCAGAAAGACCGACAGCGCGATCCCCAGCAGGAACGCGCCGTCCGACGTTTCCGCAGTAAAGATATGTCTCCAGGCGGTTCCGGCGGCGAGCCGGGAAGGGATGACGATGAAGGCGAAGGTGCCGACGATCAGTAGCACGGCCGCGGTCAGCTTCCCGAACCAGATCGAGAGCGAGCTGACCGGGCGCGAGAAGTAGAACGACATGCGCCCGTCCGCGAGATCGCGTCCGATGCACGAGGCGCCGGAGATCACGCCGAGGGCAACGGCGAAGGTCGTACCGAAGATCAGGGACGACATCGCCAGCACATCGCGCGGCGACTTTCCGTTGATGCCCGGAATGGCCGCGAGGAGGAACGGCAACATCGCGAACGCCACCGCCGCGTAAGCGACGAAACGCTTCTCCTCGAATTCTCTTGCTGCGATGACCAGTGCTTTTCTCATGAGTTGCTGCCTCCCGCGATAGCGATGAAGATTTCTTCGAGCGACATCGCCTCCACTTCCGCGGCTCCGATGTTGCTGGCGCTGCGCATCCGTTCGAACGAGACGTCGTCGTAATTGCTGACGATCGCTTCCGCGCCGCCGCCCCAGCTGCGCATGACGGTCGGCCGGAGCACAGCCGCATCGATCGCCACCGGCTGCGCGGCGAAACGGATGCGGCGGAATCGCGACTTGAGCGCATCGACGTCTTCGTCGAGGACGAGCCGGCCGTGCTCCATCATGCCGACGCGATCGGCGAACGTTTCGACGCCGGCAAGATCGTGCGTGGTGATGAAGACGGTCGTGCCGCGGTCGGCCAGATCGCCGATCACCTCCTCGAACAGCGACTTGCGCGCGACGACGTCGAGGCCAAGGGTTGGATCGTCGAGGACGAGCAACTCGGGGGATGTCGCGAGAGCGAGCGCCAGCGAGACCTGCTTCTTCTGTCCTTTCGACAGGCTTCCGAAGGTGCTGTTCAGCGGGACGCCGAACGTCCGCAGTCGCGCCTCGACGCTCTCCCGGCTCCACTTGTCGTAAAGACGCGAACAGAAGCGCGCGATGCCGGCCACAGTCATCGCGGGCGGCGCGTCGGCATCTTCGCTGACCACGCCGATTCGCTGCATGAGCGACGTGCGTCGCGACCATGCGTCCTCGCCAAACAGCGTGGCGCTGCCGACCTGCGGTTTCTGCTGCCCCAACAGGCATCGCACGAGCGATGACTTGCCTGCGCCGTTGCGGCCGACCAGCGCGTAGACCGCGCCACGCGCGACGTCCAGCGCCGCGTGATCGACGGCGGTCCTGCGCCCGTAGCGCACGGTGAGATCGGATATGCGAATGGCGTTGGCGCTCATGCTTTTCTCCTGTGTTCGCGCACGACACGCTCGTACGCCGCATTCAGCTCGTCGACGGCATCGTCGAGCGAGGCGCCGACCGCGATCGAGGTCGAGGCGTACCGCGTAGCGGCGTCGCGCAGAGCCTCGTTGCGCTCCGCTTTTCTCGGCACCGGCGGTTCGTCGGCCACATACGTCCCCTCGCCACGCTTCACCGACAGCACCCCTCCCTCGGTCAGCCGCTGGTAGGCGCGGGCGACCGTGTTCGGATTGACGCGCAGATCTTTGGCGAGGTCGCGGACGGAAGGCACCGGCGCGCCGGGCAGCAACGCGCCGAGCGCGATGAGCCGCCGGATGCCTTCCTCAATCTGCCGCCAGATCGGCGCGGGGTCTGTCGGATTGATGGCGAACATGGCCTACTTCAGGTTCCAGTGACGGAAAAGCCATCTGCCTTCGCTCGTAGCGACGGCGTCGTCGTCGAACGACGGAAGCGTCCCGCCCGTCGACCAGCTTTGCTTGTCGAACTTGCTGTCCGCGCCGGCGCTGACGACCGTAAAACCGTTCGCGTTCGATTCGACCGCGAATGTGTGGCCCCAGGCGTCCATCATCGGCAGGTGTGCGATGTAGACCGGCTCAAAGGCCGCCTTCGCCTCCTCAGCCGACTTCACCTCGGGATATTTGCCGTGGTCCTGCTTGTACGCGGCGAAACAGAGGCGCCAGCTCACCATGTCGCCCATCGTCCAGCGGGCGCGCTCGGCGTCGGTTGGTGTGTACGGACCGTTGGCGGCAAAAAGGGGCGTGACGAGGGTGGCGAGCATCAGGGTCAACAGGGCTTTCTTCATAACGTCCTCCGTATCTGTGTATTAGATATCTAATACAGTAAGTCGCCGATGCCCGGTTGTCAAGGGGGTCGATGCAAGATGGCATGACGCTTGAGTTGATACGAGGCATGCGAAAGAACCAGAAGATAGCGATAGCAATCGCGGCGGTTGTGGCCGTCGCTGGAATCACGTCCATCGTCATGCGGCACGGCGGGAACGCCACGACGCCGCGGAACACGCGCGCCGAGGTCGTGACGCCGCAGATTCCCGACGCGGCCATCGTCAAGGCGGTCCGTGACGCGAATCTGCGCATCGACGGCTTCTCGGCGACGAACGTCGGCGGCATCGTCGTCCTCAAAGGCACGTCCGACACCGCCTCGGCGCAGCAAGCCGCGGCCGTGGTCAAGCAGCTCGGCTTCGCACGTGTCGCCAATCTCATCGTGACGAGAGCGACCGCCGACGACGAGACCATCCGCCGCGACGCGGAGCGCCAGCTCACCCTGACGCGCGCTCTCGACGGCTGCACGCTCCATGTCAGCTGCGTCAACGGCATCCTGCGAGTTGACGGCACCGCGTACAACGAGCTTCAGGTGGACGTCGCCCGCAAGGTGCTGAAGAACGTCGGCGCCCAGGAAGTGCAGATCGCGCTGAAGAAGCTGTAAGCGCGATTCCGCAGCCGGCGTACTGCGCGCCGGCGTAGCCGGCGCAAGAACCGTAGCCCACGCGTTCACGCGTGGGAAA
>JBAVBF010000484.1:0-3064 GCA_049586115.1 Thermoanaerobaculia bacterium
GCTGAGGACCGTCGCATCCATCGCGATCTCGTTCTCGGAGCCGGCTTCGATGTTGATCGCGCCATCGAGCTCGCGCACCTCGATCCGGTGGATCGCGCCAGCAGGCCAGCGCCGCTCGATGTGCGCCGTCCGCCGCTCCATGACGGCGCCGCAACCGGCCACCAGAACGAGCGATGCGAGCGAATAGATGATGCGATTCCGGCTGTTCATAGGTCCCTTGCAGCAGGAAGGTACGAAAACGGGGATAAAGGGTTTCGAATGAGCACGGACGGCTCCCAGACCACGCTTCTGCGCATCGCCGCGTTCCTCGTCGATGCCCTCTCGATTTCGCTACTGCTCGTGCTCCCCGCTGCGCTGCTGAGCTACACGCTGGCGTGGATCGGCGGCGAGATACGCGTCATCCAGAACGTCTGGTACGCCGCCCTCAGCATCGTGATCGTGGCCATGCTCTTCCGCGACGGCTGGCGCGGCCGCTCCCTCGGCAAACAAATCCTCGGCCTGCGCGTGATCACGAGGAACGACAAGCCATGCGGCTATTTGCGCAGCCTCGCGCGCAACGTGAGCCTGATCGTCCCGGTCGTGAATCTCGCCGAGGTGGTTCTCGTAGTCGCAGGAAAAAGCCGAATCGGCGACCGCATTGCGAAAACCAACGTGACCGAGGAGTAACTCTCCGCTCCTCTCCATCTCCGCGTGAACCGTCTCCCTGTTCGTTCTCGCGCGGAGTCAGAACCGCATTTCCATTTGTGCGAAAAACTCGCGGCCGGCAAGCCGGTTCACGCTGCCGATGATCGTTTCCTCGGGTTGCCGGTTCAGCAGGTTGTTGCCGAAGATCGTGGCGCGCAGCCGCGTGTTCGGGATGTCGTAGCTCGCGCGTGCGTCCACGAGCGCGTACGCCGGCAGCGGATGCGTGGTGAAGTCGGTGAAGCCGGAGCGGATTGCGAACCAGTCGCGCGGTGCGTCGTAGCGTCCTCGCCATGCGACTTCGATCGCGCCTCGCACGCCGTTGACTGGACCGCCGTATGCACCGAGGTTGATTTTGTCCTTCGGCGAGTAGACGAACTCGAACGGCGTTCCGCTGGAATCGACGCCCGATCCCATCTGCGATTCCGTCTGGTGCGACCAGTTCACGAAGCCCGTCACGCGCTGCGCGAAATTCGACCGCAGCTCGACTTCGCCGCCGGTGATGCGCGCATCGGCCGGCTGGTTTTCCCATCCCAGCGACGACGGACTCGGCAGCGGATTGAAGTGCTGCACGATGACGATGAAATCGTGCACGCGCGAGCGGTAGAAATCGGCCTTCATCGAAACTGTAGGCGAAATCTGATACTCGCCGCCGAGGTCCCAGGTGCTGATCTCCTCCGGCTTCAGATTCGGATTCGGCTGAAAGACTGACAGCGGAAACGCGGGGATGCCGATGTCCGTCGACGTCGTGAGAAACCAGCTCGATTGATACAACTCGCTGAACGTGGGAAAGCGAAACGCCGTCGAATATCCGCCGCGAACGACCAGGCGATCGTTCGGCGTGTAAACGAGCGACAGACGCGGCGACGTCTTGGCGTCGAACAGCTTCGTCTTGCCGTCGTAACGAATCCCGGCCACGGCGCGGAGCAGGTTCTTGATGATGTCGAATTGATCCTGCGCGTAGACAGCGACTTTGTTGTAGCCGGCAACGACGCCCGCATCGTCGGACAACTCGACCTTGTGCTCGGCGCGATCGAGACGCCGCGCTTCGATGCCGGCCAGGATGTCGTGGCCGGGAATCATGTGCAGTCCGGCGCGAAAATCGCCGATGGCCTGGTAGCCGTGATCGGCCGGCTTCGCGAACTCCGGCTGCTGCTGCGCGGCATGGCATCCCGCGCAGTGCATGCCGAAACGATGCGCCCACGAAAAGTCGGCCGAGTACGTCACCGGAGCGTCCGCGGGCGCGTGGTTGTACTTCAGAGTGACCGCGTCCATCGTCTGCTTCAACGCGTGTGCGGACGCGAACGCAGCGGTCGGCGGTAGACCGAGGTCGGGCGGAAACTCTTCGTCGAAACCGTCGAGCCGGTCGTCGTGACGATAGACCGACGCCTGCCAGTCGCCGAGCGAGGCTTTCAGAAAAATGTCCGAGGCGCGGAACTTCGAGCGGTCGTCGAGCCAGAGCTCCTGCGGGAACATCGTGCGCAGAAATCGCACGGCGCCGAGGATCGAGCCGCGGCTGAAGCGCTGCCCGAATTGCGCGCTGACCTCGCCGGTGGTGCGGCTGCCGCCGTAAAGCTGCACGTCGCCGCCGGCGAGATCCTCGCCTGAAAGCGTCACGATGTTGATGACGCCCCAGTATGCGTTTTCGCCGTAGAGCGACGACCCCGGCCCGCGCACGACCTCGACGCGCTTGATGTTCTGCACCGGAAAAAAATCGAAGGCGGGGCTGAGCGGGAGCCCGCCTGTGTCGCCCGAGTTGTACGGCACGCCATCGATGAGCAGGAGAATGCGGTTCGAGAACGGGTTCTCGCCGAAGCCGCGGATGTCGATGGTCTGCACCATCGGATTCCAGCGGACGTTGACGCCGGCGACGAGCCGCAGCAGGTCGGGAACCGTGCGCGCGCCCGACTCCGCAATCTGTTTGGCCGTGACGACGGTGACCGCGCTCGGCGCTTTCGAGATCGGGATTTCGGTCTTCGTCGCCGCTTCGACTTTGAGCTGCTCTTCGCCGAAGAGCGTGACTTCGCCGATCGTTTTCGGCGTCTGCGGCGTTTGCGCGGCGAGCGCGATGGGGAGCGCGGCAATGAGAAGCGCAGCAACGGCGCGAGCGGTCATCACGGTTCACCTCGTTGTGATGGCGAAGTCTACCGTGCCGCTGTCGCCGCGTTACTGCGTCGTGATGATCGCGGAAATCCCCGCCGTTTCCAGCTTCGCGCGGACGTTCGCCGCCTGATCGCGCGTCTCGAACGGACCGAGGCGTACGAGATAGAGCGACGTGTGATCGATGGTGGCGTCCTGGCCGATGCCGGCGAGCTTCTTCTGCAACGCCTTCGCATTCGCTTCCTGCGAAAACGCGCCGACCTGAACGACGTAACGCCCCGTG
>JBAVBF010000485.1:0-5175 GCA_049586115.1 Thermoanaerobaculia bacterium
CCCGAAACGCGCGTCGATGCGCCGCCGGCGCAAGCCGCCGCGGCGACCGAACAGAACGACGATGAGAACGTCGCCTCGCTCGACGAGCGGCGCCGGACCAAATCCTCCCCGCTCGTCCGCAAGATTGCGCAGGAGAACAACGTCGACATCTCCAAGTTGCAAGGTTCCGGTGTCTCCGGCCGCGTAACGAAGAACGACATCCTCGACTTTCTGCAGCAGCCCAAGCCCGCCGCGCCCGCGCAGCAACCGGCCACGCAGCAGCAAGCGCCACCCGCGCCGCGTCCACCGGCGATGACCTTCGCCTCGGGCGAGAACAATCGCATCGAGCCGCTGTCCGTGATGCGCAAGAAGATCGCGCAACACATGGTGTTGTCGAAGCAGACCTCGGCGCACGTCACGACGGTCTTCGAAGTCGACTTCACCGCCATCGACAAACTCCGCCGCCAGTACAAAGACGCCTACTCCGAGCGCGGCACCAAGCTCACTTTCCTGCCGTTCATCATCCAGGCGGTCGTGACCGGCCTGCGCGAGTTCCCGATCATCAATGCGTCCATGGACGACGCCTCGGTCATCTACCACCGCGATCTCAACATCGGCATCGCCGTCGCGCTCGAATGGGGGCTCATCGTCCCGGTCGTGAAGAATGCGGACGAGAAAAATATCCTTGGCCTCTCCAAAACGATCAACGACCTCGGCGAGCGAGCGCGGACGAAGAAACTCGCGCCGGACGATGTCCAGGGCGGCACGTTCACGATCACGAATCCCGGCATCTACGGAGGCCTCTTCGGCACGCCGATCATCAACCAGCCGCAGGTGGCGATTCTCGGCGTCGGCGGCGTGAAGAAGCGGCCGGTCGTCGTCGAAACGAAGGAAGGCGACTTCATCGCCATCCGCTCGATGTGCATCCTCTCGCTGACCTTCGATCACCGCCTGATCGACGGCGCCGTCGCCGATCAGTTCATGGCGCGTGTGAAGGCGTTCGTCGAAGCGGGGCAATTCACGCTGTAATCGAAACCGAGGCGCCGCCGCAATGCGCGGCGGCGCCTCGAAACGGCTACGGCAGTTGTCCGGTTGCAACGAGGACCAGCTCCGCAAATCCGAAGTGACCGCTGCGCGTCAGTTCCTTGATCGGACGCCAGCACGGTTGCTGCGACAGATAGGAGAAGTTGTCGCCGAGGATCAGGCCGGCGATGACCTCGGTGACGATGCGCCCGCCGACCGGTCCGAGCGTGATCGGCGTGTCGTCGTCCTCGAACTGCAACTGCGGCTCGGCCAGGATGTAGTACCAGAGCGGCGCGTTGCCCGCGAAGGCCGTGTTGACGTCCGTGATCTTCCTGTTGTTCGGAAAATCCTCTTCCGTCAGCTTGCCGACGCGCAGATCGTCGTCCGCGATCGGCTCGATGCACATGTGGCGCGCCACGGTCTGGCCGGACGGCAAACCGAAGCTCTGACCCCGTAGCAGATTGCGTTGCGCCAGCGACGGAACGCCGTCGGTGATGAACGGCAGGTTGCGCAACGGATCGACGAGCGACGTGTCGAACTTGTACGCGGGCTGCACGCGCGTCGGACCGACGTCGGGCGAGCCGGAGTGGATGTGGAAGAAGAGCGGCCATTCGATCGCCCACGGCGACGGGAACTCGTTGAAGCCGCGCAGGTCGGGAAAGATCGGGAAGCGATTCGGCAGCGTCGAGTTGAGACGGTACTGCGGCCGCACCATCGAATGGCCGAAGCGGTACGCGGCCACGGAAAACTCGATCGGCATGAAGGGCGCGACGTGCCAGTGGAAGAAGCGGAGGTCGGGCTCCTCGTCGTACGGCGACTTGTCCTTCCCGTCCTTGCGCACGTGCGGCAGAACCGAGCGGACCATGTCCCAGCCGGCGATCGTCGGCAGGAAATCGTGGAGCACGGCCCACTGGTAGTGCCAGCGCACGGTGCGCTGCACGTCGGCGAACGCAGCGCCGGCGCCGAGGAGATCGGCGATGCGGTTGTGGAAGCGGATGAACGTGCCCTGCAGCTGCGAAACGATCACGTTCTCGTCGTTCCGCGGATCGCCGATGATGGCGCGCCGGTCGCCAACCGCGCGTGTGTCGCGAGGCAGATCGAACGTATTCGCATCGTTGGGATTGCCGGTCAGCTGCCGTGTGCCATGCAGCAGGTGGATGCCGTCGGATTCGTAGAGATACGGCTGATCGTCGGGCCCGCGGCCGTAGACCGAATCGAGATCGAAGCGCGGCGTACGGAAGTCGACCAGTCCATCCGGATCGTTCGTCTTCTGCAGGCTGCTGGCGGGATCGAACGTGATGTCGTGATCGATGAACTGCCCGACGTACGTGTAGCCGGCCGAAATGCCGCGATTCTCCTCGGGATCGGGCGCCGCGTCACCCGGGTCAGGCTCAGGATCCGCGGTCATCTCGTTCGCGAGATCGATGAGCGCCTGGCGCGGATGATCGGTGCCCGGCAGACTGCGGAACATCCGTCCGAAACGCCCCTCGTACTGCTCCGACCGCCGCGGAACATCGAGACCGCGGACTCCCACACCGTGCGCCCGAATTACGTTGGCGAGATTGAAACTTGCACTCTGATCAGCAGGCATAAGTCCTCCTTAAAGAAGTAGTGACGGACAGGGTGCGTCCGTTTCACTTCCCGGAGGGCGTCACAGAGGATTGCGGCGCAGCAGGACCGCCCAGTTGGCTCCGTTCTGCCATCGGCCGATCGGCGTGTACTGGCGGCGAATGAAGCCTGCAACCCGCAGGTCGTAATCAACTCCGAATCCGCGGTAGCCAAACTCGTTGACGTGCCGGGAGACGACCGCCACCAGCTCGGGCCGCCGCGACGACAACTCATCGAGGACGTGTTGCTCGATGACGGGATGCGCGGCTTCGATCGGCGTGAACGTGGAGTACGAAAGAGGAGTATCGACGGCGGTGAGGTAATTCAACGCCAGCCCTTCCGGCATCACGGCGAGTGAACGCGCGCCGCTCGTTTCGATCGCGCGGAGCAGCGGCGCGAGCACGGCGGCTCGCGACGGCTCCTCGTAAAACGTGCCGCGCCGGGTGACGACCGGCGCACTCTTTCGCTGGTACTCGTTGACCTGCGCCCACACGCCTCGCCCGACAACCACGATCGCGAAGGCCAGCCACAAGGCACTGAGACGCCGCGAATAAAGCCGCCGCTCGGGAAGGTAGGCGAAGAGCACGTAGACGATCAGGAGATACGTCGGAATGGTGAGCACAAAGCCGTACCAGGCCGGAGCCAGCTTCAGAAAAATGCGCGCCGACGAACAGGCGGAGAAAAACAGAAGAATCGCGAGCGGCTGGCGCGGCGCGCGGAGCGCCGGAATCAGCAAGCCAAGCTGCAAGAGCGTCCACGCCTGAAAAAAATGCAGGTCGCCGCCGATGGCGGCGAGAACCGCCAATGCTCCGAGCGCAACCGCGATGACGGCTGGACGACGCTGTCGCTCGATCAACGCCAGACATCCCGCAAACACGCACAGGACCAGCGCGCCGTAGGCGCTGTCGAGGAGCAGTTCCTTCCAGCGCGGAAGTCCGAACACGCGCGCATAGAAGCCGTAGAACCTCGGGCCTCCGAGAAATGTCGATGGAAAGACGTTATCCCGCAACCAATGCCGCGTCGGCGGGGCATCCGCGAAAAACAAACTCGCCGCCGACGCGGAGAGGAGCATCGCGCCCGCGTACGCGAAGACGTACCGCCTGGGAAAGCGATGAACCGCCACTGCCAAAATGATGGCGACAGCGACGATTGCCGCGAGCTCGATCTTGCACCACGACGCCAGCAGCGAGAAAAGAACGACTGCCGTTCCATTCGAACGCGATGCCGCTTCGAAAATGAAACGCAGGAGAAAGAAAATCGTCAGCAGCAGAAACAGCACACCGAACGTCGCTTCGTGCGCATACGGAAAAAGAAAGTTCGACCCATATCCGATCGTGCAGGTGAAATTCAGTCCGACGAAAAACAGCAGCGCGACGAATGCCGCCAGCCGGCCCGCAACCAACTTCGCCGCTCCATAGAGAGCGACGCCAACGACAGCCGCGGTGGCCGCACCGATGGAGGCGTACGCCGCCAGCGAGCGGCCAATGACGGCGGTCAGCAGCGCAAGAAGATAGGGAACGAGCGGCGGATAGAAGTAGATGAGATCGCGATACAGCTTCTTCCCATCGAGAATCGCTCCCGGAATGTAGAGATCTCGACCTGTATCGATAATCGGCTCGAGTGCACGCTGACGGGCGACGACGAAGAGCGCCATGCCGAAGGCAAGCGCGATGGCCAGAGGAACGAGATCACCGCGATCAAGCAGCGACGATCGCCCCTGCACTTCCACGCGATTCATTCGGCGAGTGTCGCACGCTCACGACCGAAGAACCTCAACTTAGCGTTCGCAGCGTTGCGAGCGGCGTGACGCCAGCGCTCCAGGAAAAGCTGACCGCGATCGGCAGCACGCTGACGCCTGAACAGATCATCGACCGCGCCGACACGCAGAACTGCATCGGCTACCATTTCGTCTCCGGACCCAGTAACCCTGCGCTCCCAGGGAATGCCGCGAGACCACGACGCGTATTCGCACCCGATGCGCGTATGTGAGCTTCGCAACCTTCATCTCGTCACGTACGAGAACGGTATGCGGTTGCAACAGAAGCTGGTCGAACTGCGGCAGGAAAACGCGATTCCCGATCAACTCCTCCTGCTCGAACATCCTCCCGTCATCACCCTCGGCCGCGGCGGCGACGTCCGCAATCTGCTCGCGCCCGCGGCCACGCTCGATGCCGAGCGCGTTCGTTTTTTCGAGACCACGCGCGGCGGCGACATCACCTATCACGGTCCCGGCCAGCTCGTCGGCTATCCGATCATCCACCTCGGCGAAGGCAATCGCGACGTGCGCAAGTACGTGACCAGGCTCGAAGAGGTGCTGATCCGCACCGTCGCCGAGTTCGGCATCACCGCCGAACGCGCCGACGGGAAGCGCGGCATCTGGGTTGGCAACGACAAGATCGCCGCGATCGGCGTGCGCATCGCGCGATGGGTGACCTCGCACGGCTTCGCGCTGAATGTGACCACGAATCTCGATCACTTCCGCCTCATCACGCCGTGCGGATTGCACGGAACCGGCGTCACCTCGATCTCGCACCTCGCCGCACGCGAGGTCGCACTCTCCAACGT
>JBAVBF010000486.1:0-8475 GCA_049586115.1 Thermoanaerobaculia bacterium
AGAATCTTCCAATACTCAGCGTCGGAGCGCCGGTAAGGCAGTTCCAATCGCTTCCCGTCGTCGTACACAACGGCGCTTTGAATCTCACTGTAGGTGGACGTGCGCTCGACGCCCGGCAGGTTGCGGATCGTCTTATCGAGGAAGCCGCGTCCCGGATTGCTTTGCCGCATGTTCTCCGGTCCCTGCATACTTACGAAGTCGACGGTCAGGATACGGTCGAGCTGCGATTCCGGTACGCGAGGCGCGAGGACGTTGTCAACGATGGCCGTGGCTGCCATCAGCACGGACAGTGTCATGGTGATGCCGACGAGCGAGATGGCGGTGAAGACCTTGCGCCGCGCCAGCACTTTGAGCGCGAGCTTGAGCGAATTTTTCAACATCACGCCACCTGCCTGCCGTCGAAGAGACGAATGATGCGGCCGGTCTGCTGCGCGAAACGATCGTCGTGCGTGACCATGACTATGGTCGTGCCGTCTTTCTCGTTCAGCTCCTGGAGGATGCCCATGATCTCGTCGCCCATGGCCGAGTCGAGGTTTCCGGTCGGCTCATCGGCGAGGACGATGCGCGGCTTTCCGACGATCGCGCGCGCAATCGCAACGCGCTGCTGCTGACCGCCGGAGAGCTGCGTCGGAAAGTGATGAACGCGCGACGAAAGTCCGACGCGATCGAGCGCCGCCAGCGCCAGCTTCTTCCGCTCGCTCGCCGCGATCTTGCGGTACAGCAGCGGGATCTCGACGTTGTCGAGCACCGTGAGATCGGGCACGAGATGGAAGCTCTGGAAAACGAAGCCGAGCTTCTCGTTGCGAATCTTCGCCAGCGAGCGGTCGCCCGCGCCGTTGATGTGCGTGCCGTCGAGCAGCAGCTTGCCGTGCGTCGGCTTGTCGAGCAGCCCGATCAGGTTCAGCAGCGTCGACTTCCCGCAGCCCGACGGCCCCATGATCGAAACGAACTCGCCATCCGCGATGTCGAGGTTGATGTTCTGCAACGCGAGCGTCTCGACGCGCTCCGTCCGGTAAACCTTGTCGATGTTGTTCAGTGTGATCATGGTTTCTCCTGTTCGTTACTTCAGCCGCAATTCCTTCAGACCCTGGTACTCACTCATGTTCGAGGTGACGACTTCATCGCCTTCGCGCAGGCCGTCGATCGGTTGAATCCATTCATCGCCCGCCAAACCCCAGCGGACGGGCGTGCGCACGAGTACGTTGCCGCGCACGACGAACACTTCCTCGCGCTCGCCCTGGCCGAGCGCGCCGCGGCGCACGCGCAGCACGTTGCCGCGACTGCCGAGAACCGGGAGGACGTCGACGCGTAGGTTGTTCCGCAGCCGCGGATGCGCGCGTTGATCGAGCGTGATGTAAAACTTGGCGATGCCGTTCTCGATGCGCGGATCGATGCTGGAAATCGTGCCGTCGATCGTGGTGGTGTCGTCGAGCTTCACGTGCGCGCGCATGCCCGCCGCGAGCTTCGATGCGTGCACGTCCGAGATCGTGGCCACGACGCGATACGCGGAAAGGTCAGCCACGCGTGCGATCACATCGCCCTTGCGAACGGTGGCTCCGACTTCGGGAAGCACCCACGTCAGCACGCCGTCCTGATCGCTGCGCGCCATGGCCAGGTTGAGCTGGCGCTCCGACTGGTCGCGCTCTTTCTGCGCTGTCCGCAAGTCGAGCTGGGCCGCCGCGATCTGCGCGTCCGCGGTCCGTCTGGTGCGTCCCATCGCGTCGCGAAGCTGCGCGATTTCGATGTCGCTCTTCTTTTTCGCGGTCACCGCCACGAGCTCGTCCTGCGCCGACACCAACCCCTCGGCGTGCATGCGCGTGTTCTGTGACGCCTTGAGCTTGAGGATGTCGGAGTCGAGTTGCTTCTGCTCCAGCGCCGCGCCGGAAGCCGCAATTTCTTCCTCCGCTTTCAACCGCGCCTGCGCCAGCGCGCTCTCCTTTTGCGCGACCGCGTCGTTCAACTTGTCGAGGTCGAGTTTCGTGGCCGAGGTGTCGAGCGTGAGGATGGCGTCACCGGCGTGAAGCTGATCGCCCGCGCGATGCTGAATCCGCAACGCGCGCGCCTCGACCGGACTGGAGATGACCGTCTCGACCTCGGGGACGACAGTCCCCGCGGCCTGGATCGTCGCATCGACAGTGCCGCGCTCGACTCGCGCAATCTGGAGAGCGGACCGCCCCACAGAGGGACGCAGCCAGCTGACCGTTGCAGCGACGCAAAAGACGAGCGCCGCGAGTGCGACGACACCAACGATCACGCGCCGTGTAACGCGCGTCGTCCGAACCGATTGTGCGATTTCGCGATCCATACCGGACCGCTACCTAACCAAGCGCGATGCCACGCGACGTTGACTCAAAACAAAGGAGTTATGACGATTGGCGCGCTCTGCTTTCGTTCGTTTTCAGGCCGATGTGTTCGGAAGTGAACAGGCCGTCATCGGCAGAACGCGACCACGTATCTGCCCGCGCGCACATGAACCGGATAGTGCGCGTCGATCCAGGCGGCGATCGGCGGGACACGGTCGCGGTTGGCGATGCCGTCGAGCGAGCCTTGGATCTTCGCGCCTTCGAGCACCACAAAAACCGGCGGATGCGCGTTCAACTCGCGTAACGCTTCGCCGCTCAACTCGGGATTGGAAAGCATGGCAACGTCGGGACAGCGCGTGGCGGGGCGGCGGTCGAGAAAGAAGTAGAGCGCTCGTTCGCCGGAGAGATCGAAGATCGGTCCGGGGCCGGCGCGTTGCGCGAGATCGTTCAGCGCGGCAAGGTCGGCGGCATTCTCTGCGTAGGTATAAATCCCGCGGCCACGTGCCATCGGATAGGGGACGAGCCCCTCGTGCCGCTGCCGCGCGGGCCAGCCGGCGAGCAGTTTTGAGCCGAGTTTGACGTTGTCGGCGATTTCGAAGTAGCGGAACGCGAGGATCGCTGCGATCACGACGGCGATCGTTCGCCACGCGCTCCACGGACGCCGCAGCATCGGCTCGAAGAGAAACGCGACGACGGCGATGCCGAGCAGCGGAATCGCGAATCGCGTATGGCTCCAACTGCATCGGCCCGCGGCAGTGCGAAAGAGGATGATCGAGAAAATGGCGACGATTGCAATGCGCATGTCGCGCGTCCGAATCGCGAGCGCGACGAGGAATCCGAAGAACACCGGCGGCAGGTAGTAGCGCGCCGCTTCGGACGCCAGCCAATCCCACAACGCGACGGGATGTACGAGCAGCGACGGTGACGGCAGCGGTTTCGCCGGCAGCGACCAGATGGCATCGATCGACCGCGGAATGATTACGAAGGAGTCGCGGAAAAAATGATGGAGATCGGCGCGCGCGAGCAGCAGAACGATCAGCGGCGCCGCGATGGCCGCAATCGCAATCAGCGTCACACGGCGGGTGTAAATGAGGATCACGATCGCGGATGCCACCACCGCGCAGATGCCGACGTCGAGACTCCAGAGGATGCCGAGCGATGAGGCGATCGCTGCGAGGTAGAGGACGGAACGCCGCCGTGCATAGACCAGCAGCGCCCAAACTGCGATCAACAATGGCAGCCATCGAAAGTATGGGAACACCGGCAGCTCGCACGCACCGATCGCGCAAAGTCCCAGAAAGACCGCGGCGATGAGTCCGCCCGTCGTCGCCGTCACTTCAGCCGCAATCGGGACGAGCAGCGCCAGCGCCGCGGCATCGAGCACCGTTTCCAGCCGCCGCGTTTTCTTCGGCGCTGGCTTGCTGCCGAGGACCAGCGCATCGAGTCCGCCGTCCGTAGCGAAGCCGTGCAGGAAAAAGACGTCGCCGTACGGCCGCCCGCCGTCGAGCATCACCGACGCCGGCGTCAGATGTTCGCCCTCGTGGAACATGTCCATGAAGGCATACGGATGATCGTGGATGTGGAACATCGTCACGAAGACGATGGCGGTGGTGATCCAGATCGCGACGCCGTTCGGCCGTCCAGTCGTCGCCACGATCTGCCGCCGCGCAAACGCCCATGCGCCAATCGCGCTCGCCGCAGTCAGCGCGATGATGACGAAGTAATCGAAACTCTTCGGATACTTCGCAACAGTCACCGCGCCAATTCCGCCGGTCGGAACCGAGAACCATCCGATGCAAAACGGTGCAAGCGCGAAAACGAGCAGCGCGCCCAGGACCACACCGCAAAGGAGCCGTTTCACGCGGAGCCGCGAAGACGCGGAGAAAACCGGGCCCTACTCCGCGTCTCCGCGTCTCCGCGTGAAGCCGTCATCTTGAGACTCTACGTGACATCACGCTCCGGCAAGCGCTGCTCGGGGTTGAAATCGTGCGCGACCGTGCCGCCCGGCGGTCCGAGTCGGTTGCCGCGATTTTTCAGACGGCTGTGGCGGTAGCCGTACGAAAGGTAGACCACCATCCCGACGAGGAGCCAGATTCCGAAGCGGTACCACGATTCCTTCGGGAGGTACTTCGCCAGGAAGATGCAGGAGAGTCCACCGAGGACCGGGAGGAACCACGTGCCGCCCGGAACCTTGAACGAGCGCTCGCGGTGCGGATCTTTGACGCGCAGGATGATGATGCCGATGCAGACCAGAAGGAAGGCGAAGAGCGTCCCAATGTTGGTCAGGTCGACCATGGCGTCGAGCGACGAGAAGAGCGCCGCGACGCCGACGAAGATGCCGGTGATGATCGTGGCCACGTGCGGCGTGCCGAACTTCGGATGGACGCGTGCGAAGAACGGCGGCAGCAGGCCGTCGCGCGACATGGCGAAGAAGATGCGCGGCTGACCGAGCTGGAAAACGAGGAGGACTGCGGTGTGCGCGACTACCGATCCGAATGCGACCACACCCACCATCCAATTCGGCATCGCGGCGTACTTCATGGCCAGCGTCAGCGGCTCGGCCTGTTCGCTGGAGAGTTTCTTCACGAGGTCGCCGTACGGAATCATTCCGGTGAAGATCGCCGCGATGACGGCGTAGATGATCGTGCAGATGATCAGCGAGCCGATGATGCCGATCGGCATATCCCGCTTCGGATTCTTCGCTTCCTCCGCCGTTGTCGACACGGCATCGAAGCCGATGTACGCGAAGAAGACGATCGCCGCGCCGGTAGCAATGCCGGAGAAGCCATTCGGCGCGAACGGATGCCAGTGCGCCGGCTTCACGTACTTGAAGCTGACGAACACGAAGAAGGCCAGGACCACCAGCTTGATGGCCACCATCCAGAAGTTGAAGCTGGCCGATTCGCGGATGCCCCACACGAGCACGATCGTGATCAGCGTGACGATGCCGACCGCGAGGATGTTGAAAATGATCGGGATGCCGAACAGATGCGGAGCCGCGGCCACCACCTGCGGCATCTTGGACATGGCCGTGCTGTAGTCGACGGTCAGCCAGCCGGGCAACACGATGCCGAAACCTTCCAGCAGCGTGTTCATGTAGTTCGCCCACGAGATCGCCACGGCGACGTTGCCGATGGCGTACTCGATCATCAGATCCCAGCCGATGATCCAGGCCACGAGCTCGCCGAGCGTCGCGTACGAGTAGGTGTATGCGGAGCCGGACACCGGCACCATCGAGGCGAACTCGGCATAGCAGAGTGCCGTGAATCCGCAGACGACGGCGGTCAGGATGAACGAGATCATCAACGCCGGACCGGCGCCGGGCCGGTGCGCATCACCGGCTGCGGCGGTTCCGATCGTGGCGAAGATGCCGGCCCCGATGATGGCGCCGACGCCCAGCGCGATCAGGTTCCACGGCCCGAGGACCTTTTTGAGCTGGTGACCTTCTTCCTGCGTTCCGGCAACGAGCTCGTCGAGCGACTTGGTAGCGAACAGACGACCGATCACGGGCATGTGCCGCGAATGATGGGGTCGGTGCGGCAGGCGGTCAAGTACGGCGGCGTATGATCGCGCCATGCGGATCATTACGGCGCTCCTTGCTGCGGCCGCTCTCACGTGCGCGTCGCGGCAGTCGGCGCCGACCTGCATCGATCTCTCCGGCACCTACAAACTGACCGGCCAACCCGCGCGCCAGGGAACCGGCTCGACGGCGTTTGTCTTCGGCGAAGGCGCCGTGCTGAACAAGATCGAGTCGCTGACGATCACGCAGCCCGGCTGCCGCGTCGAGCTGCACGCCACCGGCGACGGCGGCAAAGTTCACGACGCCATCCTCGAAAATGATCTGAGCTGGACCGAGGACAGCGTCTCCGCGTCGTGGTCGCCGCAGAAGATGGGCTCGGCAATCCTCGCCGGCGCCTCCAGCCGCACCCGAACCCTCACCCTCCGCCTCTCCCCCGAGCACGACACCCTCACGATCTCCTCCGAATTCGACGAGCGCGGCCTGGCCCTCCTCTTCATGCCCTTCCACGACCACGGCGAAGCAACATGCGTGATGAAGCGCACGAAGGGCTGAGCGAATACCGCGTCCTCGCCGGAGGTTCAATTTCATTCTTCGCGTCAGGCGGATAAAGTTCGCGTCATCACCCAGGAGGCACTTCATGTCAACGATCGAAACCACCCGTTATCCCGACATTCGCAATTACATCGGCGGCACCTTCGTCGACCACGATGCCGATCGCTACCTCGAAGTCTTCAATCCTGCCGAGGGGAGCGTGATCTCGCGGGTGCCGTTGTCGGGGACTACGGATATCGATCGCGCGGTGCAGGCGGCGAAGGCGGCGTTTCCGGGATGGTCGCAGACGCCGATCAAGGAACGGGTGCAGGTTTTCTACCGGTTCAAGGCGCTGCTGGAGCAGAACATCGATGAGTTGGCGCGGCTGGTGACCGAGGAGAACGGAAAGATCGATAGTGAGGCTCGTGCGGAGGTGTTGAAGTCGGCCGAGCTTTGCGAGTTCGCCTGTTCGCTGCCGCAGATCACAGCCGGCGAAGTTCTCGAAGTTTCGCGCGGCGTGGAGTGTCGCGTCGAGCATTTTCCGGTCGGCATCGTGGCGTCGATCACTCCCTTCAACTTCCCGAACATGGTTCCCAACTGGACCATCCCGAACGCCATCGCCCTTGGCAATTGCATGATCCTCAAGCCGAGCGAGCTGGTGCCGCTGTCGTCCGGCCGCATCGCCGAGTTGCTGCGCGAGGCCGGACTTCCCGACGGCGTTCTCAACATCGTCCACGGCGGGCAGGAGACGGTCGAAGCGATTTGCGACCATCCCGGAATCGAGGGCATCAGCTTCGTCGGTTCGACGAAGGTCGCGAAGATCGTCTATCGCCGCGGGACGTCGAACTTCAAACGCGTCCTGGCCCTCGGCGGCGCGAAGAATCACCTCATCGTGATGCCGGACGCCGATCCGGACATGACCTCCTCGAACGTCGTTGCGTCGATGTCGGGCTGCGCCGGTCAGCGCTGCATGGCAGCGTCGGTGATGATGGCGGTCGGCAAGAGCGATCACATCATCGAGCGGATGGTGAACATCGTGAAGTCGATGGTGCCCGGAACGCATATCGGGCCGGTCATCTCCGCTGCGGCCAAGGAGCGCATCGAGGCGTACATCACCGAGGCCGAGAAGATGGGCGCGAAGATCCTCGTCGATGGCCGCGGCTACAAGGTGAAGGGGAAAGAAAACGGCTACTACGTCGGCCCGACGCTGATCGACAACGTGACACCGGACATGCGTATCGCGCAGGAAGAAGTATTCGGACCGGTGATGGTGATCATCCGCGCGAAGGACGTGGCCGAAGCCGTCGGCGTGCAGCAGAAGTCGGCGTACGGCAATGCGGCCAGCGTGTTCACGGAGAGCGGCGGCGTGGCGCGCTACGTGATGGAAAACGCCAGCGCGGGCATGGTCGGCGTGAACGTCGGCGTCCCGGTGCCGCGCGAGCCATTCAGTTTCGGCGGCTGGAACGATTCGAAGTTCGGCGTCGGCGACATCACCGGCCGCGGCTCGATCGAGTTCTGGACGAAGTCGAAAAAGATGACCACGAAGTGGAACAAAGAAGCCGGCGTGAACTGGATGTCGTAAGCCGCGCGGCGGACGGCGTTTCGATCCTTCACCTGACGGCGCGCATTTGGTAGCCCATGGCAGTGGCTGCGAATCCTGCCTCGGCTAGATATCTGCCGAGGTCTGATTTCGCAGCGGGCGCGTCGTTGATTTCAGCGATGAGCAGCGCGCGGCGCGTGCCGGTGGTGACGAGCGATGCGAGCATCCGCGCGATTTCCTTCGCGGCCGTTCCGCGCATGGGCTCGTCCTCGGGGAGAAAGACGCTGAGCTGTTTTTCGCCGCGGCCGATGTACGCGGCGAGCATGCCGTTGACGAGGATGACGCTCGCGCCGGGGACGCGCATCAGACCGGGAACCGGCCACTTCAGCAGCGCGCCGTAGGGGTTGGCGGGATCGGTCGCTGCGAGCATCACCGTCTCCGGCTCGTCAGGCTCCTCGCGATACGAACGAAGGAGTTCGAGCGCGCCGGCGCTGCCGAATTGCGTGGCGCCGAAGCCGGCTACGAAATAGCCGCGGCGGATTCGGCCCGACTCCTCCATCGCTTTCAGGACGGGATAAATC
>JBAVBF010000487.1:0-5796 GCA_049586115.1 Thermoanaerobaculia bacterium
TGCTCATTCCGCCTCGGCCACTCACCCGCAACGGCCACGTCGTCGTCCTCGCCATCTCCTCGCCGTCTGAACTCCCGCGCATCGAAGCCGGCGTGCGGACGCTCGAGTCGCGCGGACTGCGCGTCACCCTCGCCAGCAACGTCGATCATCGATATCGCGGATTTCTCGCCGGCACGGATGGCGAGCGTCTGGAACAGTTGAACCATTACTTGAGATCTGACGACGTCGACGCCTTCTTCTTCGCGCGCGGCGGCTACGGAGCCATGCGCCTTCTCGACCGCATCGACTACGCCGCCATCGCCGCCAACCCGCGCCCCATCATCGGATTCAGCGACATCACCGCGCTCCATCAGGCCGTGGCAGTCAAGTGCGGCGTCCGTGGATTTCACGGACCGATGGTCAACCTCGATTGGTTCGAAGGCCTGACCCCCGAGGTCGAACAGTGGTTCTGGTCGATGCTGGCCGGCGAGGCGCCGCTCACTCATTCATTCGATGAGAATCAGGTCGTCTTCGAAGGCGAAGCGGAAGGCATCCTCTTCGGCGGCTGCTTGTCGCTGACCACGGCGCTCACCGCCACGCCATACGACTTCTGGATCGACGACGGCATCTGGTTCTTCGAAGACGTCGAAGAGTCGCCGTACCGCCTCGACCGAATGTTGACCCACTTACGCCTTGCCGGTAGACTGCAAAAAATCCGAGCAGTGGTCATTGGGAAGTTGAAAGGGTGCGGCAGCGACGCCGAAATCGAGGCGCTGCTTCACGATTTCTTCGCCTTCAGCAATATCCCGGTCATACGCGATCTGCCGTTCGGCCATCATGGAAACAACCTCCTGATGCCGGTCGGCGGAGCCGTACGCGTCAGCACCGGAGACCGCACGCTCACACTGTTGCAGCCGGCGGTCAAGCCATGAAAACCGTTTTCAAGACGACCGGCGGAAAGGATCCGGTGAAGGACTCTTCATCACACTACGCCGCCGGTGACGTGATCTTCCAGCAGGGAGAGCTCGGCACCGAGATGTTCATCATCCAGGAGGGTGAGGTGGACATCGTCAAGCACATCAACGGCGAATCGCACGCGCTTTCCCATCTTGAAAAGGGCGACTTCTTCGGCGAGATGGCCGTGCTGGAAAGCGTGCCTCGCACCGCCGACGCGATTGCGAGAACCGAGGTGCGAGCGCTGGTCATCAACGGCGCGCGTTTCGACGAGATGCTGCGCAAGAACCCCGAAGTCGCGGTGCGCATCATCCGCAAATATTCGAAGCGCCTGCGCGAAGCGAACACGCTGCTCGAACGCCTCGTCGGACGCGAAGTCGACAGCGAACACGGCGCGCTCGACGCCACCCAGAGCATGCCCGCCGAGGTCCATCATCGACATCGCCTGGTCGATCTCACCACCGGCGCGGAGTTTTTCTTCAGCAAAGGCGACGAGACCACGATCGGCCGCGCCGATCCGGTCACCGGAATCCTTCCCGACATCGATCTAACCTCCGTAGATGCGAACCGTTCCGTCTCCCGCCGTCACGCGAAAATTATTTGCAGCGGTAACCAATACTTCATGCTCGAAGAAGTCGGGACGGTCAACGGGACGTACGTCAATGATCAGCGCATCCCGACAGGAACCCCCGTCATGATCCACAACGGCGACGGAATCAAGATCGGCCTGATCGCGATGCGGGCGCTCTTCGACTAGCTTCGCTATCCGATCTGCGATTTGGACACAATAGTCGCGTGACGACCACCACCGACACGCCCGTTCGCGCGCTTCCGGGAGCGGGGCCGATGCGCGCCAGGCAGCTCGAGGAAGCCGGCCTCGCCACCGCCGGCGACCTGATCTACTACCTGCCGTATCGCTACGAAGATCGCCGCCATCCCGTCCGCATCGCCGACGTCGGCCGTCACACCGACACGCCCGTCCTGCTGCGCGGCAAGGTCATGTCGGCCAACCTGCACACCACGCGGTTGAAACGCATGAAGGTCTTCGAGGTCGTCCTCGAAGACGGCACTGGCGCCGTCAAGCTGGTCTGGTTCAATCAAGGGTTCCTCGGCGAGCAGATTCGGCGCGGCGATCGCCTTGCCGTCTTCGGAGCTCCAAAGATTTCGTCCTACGGCCAGCTCCAGATGGAGAGCGCCGACTGGGAAAAATTCGAAGGCGACGACGAAGCGGACGGCGCCATCGTTCCGATTTACTCCAAGGTCGGCAACATCCCGCCAAAGGCATTGCGCCAGATCATCGGTGGCGCGCTCACCGCCCTCCCGACACTCGACGATCCGCTCTCGCCCGCGCTCCGCAAGCGCCTCGGCGTGATCGATCTCGCTCCCGCGCTCGAGCAGATCCACCGCCCTCCGCAGCTCGACGACGCCTTCCTCGGGCGCCGATCGCGCGCGCATGTCCGCATCATCCTGCAGGAGTTTTTCACGCTGCAGCTGGCGCTGCGCGTCCGCCGCGCGACGGAAGAGGTGAAGACGAAGACGCGCAGGATCAAGGTCGATGACGCGTTGCGCGCCGAGGTGAAGCGGATCTTGCCGTTCCGCCTGACGAAGGCGCAGAAACGCGTGTTGAAAGAGATCGCGGCCGACCTGCAGTCAGAAAAACCGATGTATCGCCTGCTCGAAGGTGACGTCGGCAGCGGCAAAACGATCGTCGCGCTGATCGCCGCGATCATCATGATCCGCAACGGACATCAGGTGGCGCTGCTCGCACCGACGGAAATCCTGGCCGAGCAGCACTACCAGCGAATTCGTCAACTACTTGACGATTCCGTCGTGGTGGCCAAAGCGACCGGCTCGATGACGGCAGGCGATCGCCGCACGCTGCTGGCCGGACTGCGCGACGGATTCATCCAACTCGCAGTCGGCACGCACGCCTTGCTCGAAGACCGCATCGTCTTCAAATCGCTCGGCCTGGCCATCGTCGACGAACAACATCGTTTCGGCGTCGAGCAGCGCCAGCGTCTCTTCGCAAAAGGCGATACGCCCGACATCCTGGTCATGACCGCCACGCCGATTCCTCGCTCGCTGGCGCTGGCGATGTACGGCGACCTCGAGCTCTCGGTGATCGACGAGCTCCCGCCGGGACGCCAGCAAATCAAAACGGCCGTGCGTGCGCCGGAGCAGATCGAGCGCGTCTATCAGTTCATCGACACCGAGATCTCCGCGGGCGCGCAGACCTACATCGTCTACCCGATCATCGAGGAGTCGGAGAAATCGAATCTGAAGCCGCTGACGGTCGGCTTCGAAGCCACGAAGCTACGCTTCCCCAATCGCCGCGTGGCAATGATTCATGGCCGCATGCCGCCTGCCGAAAAAGAAGAAACGATGCAGCGCTTCAAACGCGGCGAGATCGATATCCTCGTCTCGACGACCGTCATCGAGGTCGGCATCGACGTCGGCAACGCCTCATTCATGCTGATCATCGACGCCGACCGCTTCGGCCTCTCCCAACTCCACCAGCTACGAGGCCGCGTCGGACGAGGAGCGCGCCAGTCGTACTGCGTCCTCGTCGCCGACAAAGAAAAGGATCGCCTCACGCAGTTCGCAAAAACACTGAATGGCTTCGACCTCGCCGATCTCGACCTCAAACTCCGCGGCCCCGGCGAACTCCTCGGCACCCGCCAATCCGGAGCGATGCGCTTCCGCTTCGGTCATATCGTCCGCGACATCGCCCTCATGGAAAAAGCCCGCGACCTCGCCATCGACATCATCGAAAAGGACGACCTGC
Source organism: Thermoanaerobaculia bacterium (assembly GCA_049586115.1). Taxonomy (GTDB): domain Bacteria; phylum Acidobacteriota; class Thermoanaerobaculia; order Gp7-AA8; family Gp7-AA8; genus JADGNZ01. Next base: position 3,719 of record JBAVBF010000487.1, read on the forward strand.
CGAAGGCGGAGACGATTGTACAGAAGCTGTTAGGCGTGCCCGTTCCGGCGAACGTCAAAGACTGATCCGAGGATGGCGCAGACAAACGCAGATGGGGACGGCGGGATTTTATCTGTGTCCATCTGCGTCATCTGCGGATCGAGCCTCTGTTACACTGCGCCGCTCTTGAAATCTGACCCCGCGAGCTTCAATTGAATTCTGCATCTCAGACGGTCCTCAGCGGCCTTCGCCCTACCGGCCGCATTCACCTCGGCAACTATTTCGGCGCGATCCGGAACTGGGTGCGTCTGCAGGATTTGTATGACTGCTATTACTTCATCGCCGACTGGCACGCACTGACGTCCGACTACGCCGACACCTCGCGCATCACGAACGCGACGTTCGAAGCGACGGCTGATCTGCTCGCTGCGGGACTCGATCCGGCCAGGTCGACGATCTTCGTGCAGTCCGAGGTCAAGGAACACGCGGAGCTGCACCTGATTTTGTCGATGGTCACGCCGCTGCCGTGGCTGGAGCGCGTGCCGACGTTCAAGGATCAGCAGGCGCAGCTCGAAGACAAGGACCTCAACACCTACGGATTCCTCGGATATCCGCTGCTGCAGACGGCCGACATCATTATCTATAGGGCGAACTTCGTTCCGGTCGGCGAGGATCAGGAATCGCACCTGGAACTCTCGCGCGAGATCGTCCGCCGCTTCAATCGCTTTTATGGCGACGTCTTCCCCGAGCCGCTGCCACTCGCGACGACCACGCCGAAGGTGCCGGGACTCGACGGCCGCAAGATGTCGAAGTCGTACGGCAACACAATTCCGCTCACCGCGAGCGCGGACAACATCCGCGCGCTGGTCATGACGATGTTCACCGATCCGGAGCGCATCCGCCGCAAGGATCCCGGCCGGCCGGACGTCTGCAATCTCTTCCAGTTTCACAAGCTCTTCTCGAACGACGAGACCATCGCGCGCGTCGACCGCGAGTGCCGCGCCGCGGAAATCGGCTGTGTCGACGACAAGAAGCTGCTCGCCGAGATCGTGATCGAATCGCTGCGGCCGATCCGCGAGAAGCGAGAAGAGATCGACCGCGATCCGTCCATCGTGTGGGACGTGCTGCGCGATGGAAACCGCAAGGCGCGCATCCGCGCGCAGGAGACGATGCAGCTCGTGCGTGATGCCGTCAAGATCAACTACAGCGGGCTGCAATGACAACGATGGCCGACGAAGACAAAGTCGCGCAGCCGGCCGACGATCGCTCGTCGGACGAGCAGGACGAAAGCTCGGGAGCGCTGAAGGTCACGCTGCCGTCGTTTCACGGACCGCTCGATCTGCTGCTGCATCTCATCAAGCAGCACAAGATCGACATCTACGACATCCCGATCGCGCTGATCACCGAGCAATACAACGCCTATCTCGATGCGATGGAGGAGCTGAGCCTCGACGTCGCCGCCGACTACATCTACATGGCCGCGATGCTGATCCACATCAAGTCGAAGATGCTGCTGCCGCACGACGAAGATGCCGTGATCGAGGATCCGCGGCAGGAGCTCGTCGACCGCTTGCTCGAATATCAGCGATTCAAAGCGGTCGCCGAATCGTTCGCCGAGCTCGATGTTTTGCGCATGGGCGTCTGGCCGCGTCCCGCGACGCCGATTCCAGGCACCGACGCGTCGGAGATCGATATGAGTGAAGTCGGACTCTTCGATCTGATCGACGCGTTCCGCGGCGCGCTCAATCGCTACAAACAGAATCATCCGCAGTCGATCGAATTGAAGCGCACGGTCCACAAGATTTCGGACAAGATGCGCGAGCTGTACGACAAGTTGCATGAGAAATCGCCGATCCGCCTGCAGTGGTTTCTCGAAGGCCGCGGCCGCAACGAGTTGATTGCGATCTTCCTGGCCACACTCGAACTGGTCCGCCTCGGCGGCATCTCGCTCAAGCAGAGCGGAAACTTCGGCGAGATCCTGATTGCCAGCACGGAGAAAACGATCGACGAATCGCAGTTCGCGGTTTTCGACAATAGTTAAGAAATGTCATCCTGAGCCGCCGAAGGACGGTCGAAGGACCCCCAAACTGGAACCGCAC
>JBAVBF010000488.1:0-2370 GCA_049586115.1 Thermoanaerobaculia bacterium
GATCCTGCGGAGTGCGGTGTCTCATGCGCGTTTGCAAAAGCGAGGTGTGTGCCATGAGATGGGGGTGGGGAGTTGGATGTGGGAAGTGGCAGACGCCGATCAATCGCTGCTCGCTCCTTCCACTCTCCACTCCCCACACCCCTCTCCCCGTGGCACACCACTTGCCCTTCCTGCGCGCATGGTCCGCGAGAAGCGCAGCGAGTCGAGGGTGAAGGTTTGGCCGGGAACTCCCTACCCGCTCGGCGCGACGTACGACGGGGCCGGAACCAACTTTTCGGTTTTTTCCGAGCCGGCGACGCGCGTGGAGCTTTGCTTTTTCGACGATGACGGCAGACAGACCTGCGTCGATCTTCCGGAGATGACCGGATTCATCTGGCATGGCTATGTTCCCAGCATCGGTCCCGGTCAGCGTTACGGATTTCGCGTGCATGGACCATGGGAACCGGAAGCGGGTCATCGCTGCAATCCGGCGAAGCTTCTGCTCGATCCGTACGGCAAAGCGGTCGATGGGCAGGTGCAGTGGGACGAAGCCGTGTTCGGACACTTCTTCGACAATCCAGACGCGAGGAACGACGCCGATTCCGCGCCGTTCATGCCGAAGTCGGTGGTGACGAATCCGTACTTCGACTGGTCGAGCGATCGCTACCCGCGCACGCCGTGGCACGAGACGATCATTTATGAAGTCCATGTCAAAGGCTTCACGCAGCGCCATCCCGAGGTTCCGGAAAATCAACGCGGTACGTATGCGGGACTCGCGCATCCGGCGGCCATCAAGCATCTGAAGACGCTCGGCATCACGGCGGTCGAGCTCCTCCCCGTTCATCAGTTCGTTCACGACTCGCTTTTGCTCCAGCGCGGGCTGCGCAACTACTGGGGTTACAACTCCATCAGCTATCTCGCGGCGCACAATGAGTACTCGTCGGGGGGGCAGACCGGGCAGCAGGTGCAGGAGTTCAAGCAGATGGTAAAGACGCTGCACGCTGAGGGGATCGAAGTGATCCTCGACGTCGTCTACAACCACACGGCCGAGGGCAATCACCTCGGGCCGATGCTTTCGATGAAGGGGATCGACAACGCTGCGTACTACCGGCTGATGCCCGACGATCCGCGCTACTACATGGATTACACCGGCACGGGCAACAGCCTGAACATGCGCCATCCGCACGTGCTGCAGCTGATCATGGATTCGCTGCGCTACTGGCATCTGGAGATGCACGTGGACGGCTTCCGTTTCGATCTCGCGTCGACGCTCGCTCGCGAGCTGCACGACGTCGATCGCCTCAGCGCGTTCTTCGACATCATCCAGCAGGATCCGGTGCTGTCGCAGGTGAAGCTGATCGCAGAACCGTGGGACGTCGGCGAAGGCGGCTATCAGGTCGGCAACTTTCCGCCGCTCTGGTCGGAGTGGAATGGCAAGTACCGCGATTCGGTCCGCGATTACTGGCGCGGCACGGACCAGATCCTGGGCGAGTTCGCGAATCGGTTGACCGGCAGTTCGGATTTGTACGCGTGGACGGGACGCCGTCCATACGCGTCGATCAACTTCATCACCGCGCACGATGGCTTCACGCTGCGCGATCTCGTTTCGTACAACGAGAAACATAACGAGGCGAACGGCGAGAACAACACTGACGGTGCGAACGACAATGGATCGTGGAATTGCGGCGCCGAGGGACCGACGGATGATGCAGCGATCAACGCGTTGCGGGCGCGGCAGCAGCGGAACTTCCTGACGACGCTCGTGCTGTCGGTCGGCGTTCCGATGATCTGCGGCGGCGATGAAATCGGACGGACGCAGCACGGCAACAACAACGCGTATTGCCAGGACAACGAGATTTCCTGGTTCGACTGGGAGCACGTCGATGAAGAGCTGTTCGCATTTGTGACGCGAATCATCGAGTTCCGCCGCGCCCATGCCGTGTTTCAGCGGCGACGCTGGTTTTACGGGCGGCCGTTGCGCGGAGCCGACATCAGCGACATCGGCTGGTTCAAACCGGACGGCGAAGAGATGACCGACGACGACTGGCAGAGCGGCTTCGCGCGCAGCATCGGAGTCTTCCTCAGCGGACAGGGCATTCCGACGCCGGATGCGCGCGGCGAGGAGGTCGTCGACGACAGTTTCTATCTCCTCTTCAACGCGCACTTCGAGGCGATGCCGTTCCGCCTTCCGGCGGGCGCGTGGGGCGAGCGCTGGGAGACGGTGATCGATACGAACAAGCCAATCCCTGACTTGCGTGCGCATCAGGAGTTGCACGCGGGCGAGGAGGTCGCGGTCGAGGCGTACGCGATGATGGTGCTGCGACGCGTGGATTAAACGAAAAGCGTTTCACCACAAAGACATAAAGGGCACAAAGAGATCTCTTTGTGCCC
>JBAVBF010000489.1:0-3906 GCA_049586115.1 Thermoanaerobaculia bacterium
TGTTCCTCGCGGCGCTCGCCATCGACGTGCATCTCACCGACACATACTTCGTCATCGCGCACTTCCACTACATCATGGTCGGCGGCATGGTGACGGCCTACATGGCCGGGCTGCACTTCTGGTGGCCGAAGATCACCGGCCGGATGTATCCCGAATGGTGGGCGCGCCTGGCCGCGCTGCTGATTTTCGCCGGCTTCAACCTGACCTTCTTCCCGCAGTTCGTGCTCGGCTACCTCGGCATGCCGCGTCGCTATCACGCGTATGCACCCGAGTTCCAGGTGCTCAACGTGATGTCCACCGCCGGCGCCTCGGTGCTCGCAGCCGGCTACGTTCTGCCGCTGATCTATCTGCTTTGGTCACTCTGGTACGGACGTCCGGCCGGTCCCAATCCATGGGGCGCCGTCGGACTGGAATGGGCGACGTCATCACCGCCGCCGATGGAAAACTTCCACGAGACGCCGGTCGTGACGTGGGACGCCTACGACTATCCGGCCATGATGAAAGCGATGGGGGAGACACAGAATGTCTGACATCGCCATCACCGACGCCGCGCCGGATCCGCACGCGCATCATCCGTTCCTCCAGCATCACTTCGAGGACCTCGGACAACAACACGAAGCATCGACGCTCGGGATGTGGATGTTCCTTTCCACGGAAATCCTCTTCTTTGGCGGCGTCCTCTGCGCGTACTGGATCTACCGCGTCATGTATCCCGAGGCGTGGGCGCTGGCCGCGGAGCAACAGAACAAACTGTTCGGCGGCATCAACACCATCGTCCTCATCATCAGCTCCCTGACGATGGCGCTGGCAGTCCGCAACGCGCAACTCGGCAAGCGCAAAGCAACGGTCGGGATGTTGTTCGCCACGCTGATCTTCGGCGGCGGATTTCTTACGATCAAGAGCATCGAGTACTGGCAGCACTTCCACGAGGGCCTCTTTCCCGGCACGCACTTCACCTGGAACGAAGTGCCCGCGCTCGCGCCGAAGGTGCAGCTCTTCATGACCTTTTACTGGAGCATGACCGGCCTGCACGCGCTGCACATGGTCATCGGCGCGGGCCTGCTGATCTGGATGATGATGCGCGCCTGGCGCGGCGACTTTGGCCCCGAGTACTACGGCCCGGTCGAGATCATGGGCCTCTACTGGCACTTCGTCGACATCGTCTGGATCTTCCTCTTCCCGTTCCTCTACCTCATTCACGGTGTCCACCATGGCTGACGAACACGATTCCGCGCCCGCCCACGCTCCGCACGTTCACGTCACGCCGATGTGGATCTACATCGCCGTCTTCCTCGCGCTCGCCGTCGGCACGCTGCTGACCTGGTGGGTCTCCACGATCGACCTCGGCGCATGGAACACTCCCATCGCGCTGCTCATCGCCACGATCAAAGCGGTGCTGGTGATCCTCTTCTTCATGCACGTCATCCACTCGACGCGCCTGACGTGGGTGGTCGTGATCGCGTCATTCCTCTGGCTGGGCGTCCTCTTCATCCTGACCTTCGCCGATTACCTGACGCGAGTCTGGCAGATCTACTAACGTGCTGTACCTCCTCGCCGCCGCCACCCTGGTCATCATCTACCTCTGCTACATCTGGATGCAGTCGACGCGCGCGTCGCAGAGGCGCACCGAGGCGCAGAATCAAAGGGTGATCGAGCTGCTGTCCGAGATCGCAACGGAACTGCGCGAACGGCGGTAGGCCTTCTTTCGCCCGCTTTAAGCGGGCTCCGTAAGGACGCCTCTCCGCGAACCACCGGCTGAAGCCGGTGGCTACGGTTCTCACGCCCGCTACGCCGACGATGGCATCGTCGGCGACGAAATACGACGTGCAAGCAGCACTTATTCGATCATGATGGCTGCCGCGGCTTCGCCGCCGTGCCGAAGCTCACCGCAAAGAACTGCTGTGCGTTCCTGGCGGCGTAGCCGCCATAAGAACCGTAGCCCCAGCTTCAGCTGGGGGTCAGCAATGTCGCGCAACGTCGTGAGCCCGCTTAAGCGGGCGAAAGATCACGTCCACAGGTATTTCTCATTGATCGCAATCCCGTGGCGCCGGAGAAGCTCGAGCCATTCATCCTGAAACGACTGTTTCTTGTGATGCTCTTTCTGGCCTTCGATATATCGGGCGACTGCTGCGACTTGGATTTGCTCACGCTGAATGCCGCGTATCCGCGCTGCCACGCGAATTGCGCTTGCTCCGGAAACGATTGATGGATCCAGTAGGTCGAACTGCCCTTGACCTTTCCTATCGCCTCGGCGACCGCAATCGTGGGAGGCAATTCGGCCAGAAGGTGGACATGATCTTCGACTCCGTTGATGACGTACGACTTCCCGTCAAGTTGTCGAACGATGCCGCCGAGATAGGGGAAGAGCCGCGCTTCAAGCGCGGCGTCGATGAATGGTCTGCGATTTTTCGTCGCAAAGACGATGTGTGTGAGGAGGTTGTCGTAACTGTGCGGCATGGCGATTCGCCATGCGGAAGTCCCGGCCGAGCGGACGTTGCGAACCCCCAGCTGAAGCTGGGGGCTACGGTTCTTACGGCGGCTACGCCGCCGGGAAGAACGCTTCGAGAATCCCTATGAACGCCGAGGGCTGTTCCCATGGAACTCGATGGCCGGCGTTGTCGACAATCGCCACGCGCGCGTTGGGCGCCATGGATGCGGCGCGATGCGCTTCGGCGACGTACTTCGGGTCGCGCGCGCCGGCGATCCAGATCGTTGGGATTGTCAGTTCGTGGACGCGTGTCGCGGTGGGTGGCAAAGCGCCGGATGACCATTCGCGCAGTGCGCGCGGATCGTAGTCGTCGCGCGTGCGAGAGAGCGCCGGACCGGCGAGAACGGGTTGGGCGTTCCAGGCAGCCATGACGGTATCGAAATCCTCGGATTCAAACCGTTGCGCCCACGCTTCATCGGACGCTCGGCGGGCGGCGCGGGGTTCTTCGCCTACGATGCCGAGGCCGGTGGAGACGAGGATGGCGCGTTTGTAGTTCGCGCCGGCGAGGAGAGCGTGCAGCGCTAGCCGTCCGCCGAGCGAATAGCCGAGGAGGACCTCGCCGTGATTGGGGATCGCGTCGAGTGGCGGCGTTTCGATGGCGAAGCCGGCGTCGCGGAGGAAGTCCCAGTCGTGGGGATTGCCGAGGAAGCCGTGGAGGCAGGTGATCACCACAGCGCGTCGTACCTCGCCCACGCGCGGCGGCTGGTGTCCGCGTCGGGACGCAGTTCGGTGACGCGGTCTTCGATGCGCCACATCGCGGCCCACTGATCGAAGCGGATGCCGTGTGCGTTTTCGATGATCCGTTCGCGCATCGACGCATCGAGTTTGCGAAGAGAAGGGACGCGGCTGAAGATGCGTCCGCCGCCGTTGTTGATGATGACGATGCGCCAGTCGATGCCGGGGTCGAGTTGCGGAACGATCCATGGCGCGTTGCTGTCGTAAATCGCGGTGAGGTCGCCGACGATTGCCACATTCGGGCGTGACGGATCGCATTGGCCGAAAAAAGTGGAGAGCTGGCCGTCGATGCCGTTCGCGCCGCGGTTCGCGGCGATTTCGAAACCGCGCGGCTCGCGGATTGCGGCGAGATCCCATTCGCGGATCGGAAGGGAGTTGCCGAGGTAGACGCGCGTGTTCGACGCGATCGATTGCGACAACGAACGGAACATCACCAGCTCTGACTCCGGCTCGTCGTCGAGGATCCGCGTGATCGCGGCGGCGCGTTCGCGATCGTCGGCGAAGAAATCCTCCTCGCGATTGCGGGGAGCTACGTCCGAGGGGAGCGCTTCGAGCGGATGCACTTCGCCGCGGCTGCACCCGGTGAAGGAGAGCGCACTGAAACTGATCAGCGGGAGATCGGCGCGTGATTCGTCGAGGTCGCGCCAGAAGCGGAGCGTCGGCACATTGCCGATGCGGATGAC
>JBAVBF010000490.1:0-6014 GCA_049586115.1 Thermoanaerobaculia bacterium
CGTTCGGCCTGTTCGTTGGGGAGCTCGCCGCGCTCGTAGGCGAGGAGCTCATCGACCGTCGGCGGCTCGCCGAGTTTCGCTTGGTCGTCGGCGATGAAGGCATCGCTGACGGCCTGCCAGTCGGATCGGTTCATCATGATTTTTCTCCCAGCTGCTCGCGAAGGGATCTCGTCGCGTCGCGCAGCCGCGATTTGACGGCATCAAGAGAGATGCAGAGGGTTTTGGCGATTTCGTCGTAGGTAAAACCTTGCATTCGGAGGCGGACGCAGTCGCGTTGCCCGGGCGGCAGTGACGCAATCGCCGCACGCAAGCGCGTTTGCCGCGTCTCCTGCGCCTGGCGATCGGCGTAGTCGAGCTCCTCGGGTGCCGCCGGTTCCGCAAACATCAGATCAGGATCGTCGATCTCGACCATTCGCGCGTTGCGCTTCTGCGTCTGCCGGGCGCGAACGCGATTGAGGAGGATCGTTTTTGCGATCGCGGCCAGGAAAGGCCACGGGTCATCGTTTCGAATCCGGTCGATCCGTTCCAACAACCGTTTGAACGTGTCCTGTGCGAGATCGTGAGCTTCGTCGTCCGAAATACTGTTGCTGCGGAAGTAGCGCCACACCCGCGCGTAATGCTTCCGGTAAATGTCTTCGAAACGATCGTCGTTCATGATCGGCCACTTTCACCCGTCATTGCGTATAGTCCTTCATCGTGAAAGCCGTCAACGTCGCCTGTGCCGCAGTATTGCTGCTCGCGAGTACTTGCCATCGCCATGAAGACACCGGTGCGGGCGAAATGTGGCGTCGCCGAACCGTCGAGCCGCGGCTGTCGACGACGCGCTCCTGGCACCCGTGCACGCGAAAATTATCGGAGCATGTCGTCGCCGGCACGCAATGTGACGCGCCACCGCTGGCCGCCGGCCGCTGCGACGAACCGATCGATTCGCGCGACGAGGCGGACCAGATGCTGGTAGCCCGTCCCCAATGCACGAACCAGGCGATCGCGTGGCTGGAGAAATTCGCGGTCACGGACGCGGCGGCGTTGAACGATCTCGCCGGCGCGTACTACGTCCGCGCGCAGCGAAACGACAATCCGGAGGATCTGCTTCGCGCGTTCGACCAGGCGCAGCGCGCGGTCGCGCTGACGCCACGCCCGGCCGGTGCCGACTTCAATCTGGCGCTGATCCTCGAGGCGCTGGCTCTGAATGACGACGCCATCGACGCCTGGCAACGCGCGGCAGCCTCGGAACAGGGCCAATGGGCGCAGGAGGCACGCGCCCGTCGTTCCGCGCTGCTTCGCGCGCGGGAGGAAGACGGCGAACATCAGTGGCCACTCGTGAGAGCGAAGATCGATGCCGCGCTGGATGCCCACAATGCCAGCGAGACGCGGCGACTGCTTGGGGCGTTCCCGGCGACGTCGCAACGGCATTTCGAAGAGGACGTATTGCGGCAATGGGCGGATTCGCCATCGCCACAGCAACTTGCACGCGTGACGACATTCGCCCAGGCTCTTTCGCTGTTTTTCAAAGACCACTATTTTACTGACGTAAGTGCTGCGATTGTGAACGCGCACTCCCCTACGACCATCGCTCGTTTGCGGGAGGGCCACCGCCAATTCGCCAGCGCACGCACCGCGGAAGGAAAGTTGGGGGCCGAGGTTGCCGTGCCGTTGTATGAGGAAGCGGCGAGGTTGTTGCGGCAGGCAGGCAGCCCGCAATGGCTGCTCGCTCGCACCGCTCATGCGGGTCAAACGCCGCTATTGGCACCAAGCGACTATGCAGCGTCGCTCAAAGAACTCGATGTGGTGGCTGCCGAAGCGCGCCTGCGGCGCTATCCGACCGTGATTGCCCGCGTTGCCCTTGGACAGGTATACGCATATCAATTCCTCGATCGTTACTACGATTTGTTCGTTTCTTATGAAAGCGCGAAGACTGCATTCGATGCCGTAGGCGATTGGGAAGATCGTCTATCTGCGGATGCGCATGCGATCAGCGCCATGTCGGTCGTTGGACTCAATCGCGCGGCATGGCGCGACGCGCTATCCGCTGTGCGGCTTGTCCCGCGAGTGTTGAATTGGAGGACGCGGTACCTGCTCATCGGCGTGGCCGCCACCGCCGCGCTTAACCTTGATCACGCCGAGACCGCGCTCCGCTATCAAACCTTTATGGTCAATCGCGCCCAGAGCGCGCCGCCTGGCTATCTGGCCATCGCCCTTCGAGAGCGTGTACCCGTCGAGTTGCGGCTGGAGCGATACGGCGACGCGCAAAGGGACATCGAGAAGGTGATTTCCCTCAATGGCCGCATTGATCCTAGTGTTCGCCGCGCTTTGGAAGCACGTGTCGATCAGGTTGAAGGGGAGACGGCATTGCGTCTCAACCCTCTTCACGCTGTCGCGATGCTGACGAAGGCGATTGGCTTGGCGTCGAAGACCGAATACGCCACCTTACGTTCGATGCTCTTCGTTGAGCGCGCCGAGGCGTTTCGCCGCGCCAATGAGCCTCGAAAAGCGGAAGTCGACATGGCCGAGGCGCTAAAGCAACTGCACGCCGAAGAAGAACAGTTGTTGCGCAAAAGACAGCCGGACCAGGATGATTTCTGGAACGCCTATTTCTCCCGCTTTGAAGACACCTACGACCTCCTGATCCGGGATTTGATCGAAAGAGGCCATACCGAGCAAGCCTTCCGCTACGCCGACCGCGCCCGCGCGTTCGAGCCGCTCGACCTCGTACGCAAGCTTCGAACGGCGCCTGCCGAATTTCGTACGCTCGCCGCTGACCCGGACAAGCTCGACATCAACAGGTTGAGAGCCCAGCTGCCCGTCGGCAGCTACGTAATCGAATATCGCGTTCTCGAGGACAAGACCTACGTCTGGATTCTCAGCCGTGACCGCTTCACTGTGAAGACGTTGACCGCGCGCCGGCGCGACGCGCAACGTTGGAGCGCAGCGCTGCAGGATGCCATCGGCAACAATGATGCGGCTGCATTCGAATACGGCCTGTACGCGCCCTATGACGGGTTGCTGAAAGAACCGATCGATTTCATCAATCAAGCGGCAGGTTCTACCACGGCGAATATCGTCATCGTGCTGGATCGCGAGCTTCGTGGTCTGCCGTTCGCGGCGTTGCGCAACCCGGAGACAAAGCGGTACCTCATCGAAGATCACCCATTGACGTCTTCGGGGAGCGCGCTCTTGTACGTATTCGCCGTCCTTCGCGATCGCGAATTGCGCCGCGGTGACGCATCGGCGCTTCTGATCGGCGATCCGGCATTCGACCAGCAACTCACGCTCACCCGCGGCTTACAGCGTCTGACGGGCGCGAAGTGGGAGGTGGATAAAGTCCGCCCGCTTTATTCGCCGTCTGACGTCCTGACCGCCGAGGCCGCGACGGTACCGCAATTTCTGCGCATGGCGAACGGACACGCCATCATTCACATCGCGGCGCATGCCATCGTCAACGGCGATTCGCCTTCGCAATCATTTCTTCTATTCACTCCCTCGGGAGCCGAGCACGGCGTGCTCACTGCCGCGACGCTCATCAAGGAACTGCATACCGATACGACGCGACTCGTAGTCCTCGGCGCGTGCAGCAGCGCGGGAGGGTTGCCGGTCGGCGCGGAAGGCATTGCGCCGCTCGTGCGGCCGATCATCGGCGCGGGCGTTCCCGGCGTGATCGGCGCTCTATGGGATATCGAAGACGCCACAGCAGCCACGCTTCTCGTGTCTTTTCATCGTCACTATCGACAGGGCGACGATGCGGCAACGGCACTTCGAAACGCACAACTCGAATTGATCCAGAGCCCCACTCCCGGCCTGAGGCAGGCACTCAAATGGGCACCGTTTCAAGCCATCGGGTACGCCTCTTCGCCGTTCCCGTCGATAGGAGATATCAAAAAGGAGAAACCACCTTGACGAGCTTCATTCTCAAGATTCTGTTCAGCGGTCTCATGGTCTTCACCCCCAACCAGGACGGCACGGAAATGACCGTCCTCCTCCTCTCCGCCGGCCACGACCACCATCTCTCGGACGGCAGCGCACTCCAGCGGCACAATCCGATGTTCATCGCACGCGCCGGCTCCTGCAGCGGCGACTGCCCGACGCGCGACGCCACTGTCGCGCGCGCTGCCTACAACGATCAGACGACGGCGACGGCGCAGGACTCGCTCGAAGCCGCGGTCGGCGGCGGCGCCGCCTGGATGCTTTCCGGTTCCGACATCTCGTTCCAGAAGGCGAGCAGCAGCGATCCCGATCTGCCGTCCCTCTCGTTCACATCAACCGCCCGCGCGTACGACAACGGTCAGCCGTCGCTGATCCCGTCGACGTCCGCCGAGCGCGAGGACATCAGCTGGATTGCCGATCTCAGACAGATCTGCGGTTCCACTTGCACGATCGATCCCGCGGTGCTCGCTTCGCAGCCTCCGTCGACCGTCGTGGCGCGGCTTCATCTGCGCAGCGGGCGTGTGTTCACGCAGTCGATCGCACGGATCGGCGGCAACGTCACGCCGGTTCATTTCTCGCGGCTCGACGGATCCGGAAGCCCCGCGGCGTACTCGCAGGCGGTCGCTACGTGGGTCGGCGCGGAGATCGAGATTTCCGGCAGCGGGATCGAGATCGTGGAAAGCAAATTCAACGGCGATCCGGGACGTTCGATGACCCTCACGCCCGATGAAAACAACTCGATGGAGATTGCGGTGCTGAATCTCCCGCCGTTCGTTCCTCCCTCCTCGGCAACGAACGCCGCGCCGCAGGTCGGCAAACACTTCGAGGCGTACTACGACCTGCTGACGAGTCCGCCGGCGAAGGAGACCCGCCTCGTGCCGCTCGCCGGCGCGTTGAGCGGTGCGACGGTTCCCTCGGTCGATTGGTCGACGGTGCACCCGCAGACGGCGGTCTATTCACCGCTGCTCAACACGCTGCGGCTGGACATCGGACGCGCGGCATACGACCGCGTGCTCTGTCCTCCCGGCTACATCCCCGAGCCGTAACTCTCCCCGAACGGTTCGCCGCACGCGCGGCGAACCGTTCGCTTTCGTCCAACACGCGGAGTGGCGATATGAACATCTTCCGAAGCATCGGACTGGCGGTGTTGCTGGCCGCAACTGTTTGCACGCCGCGGCAGCGGCCGTCCGCGCGCGAGCACCGCATCGCCGCCGCGGCGCTCTTTACCAGGCGCTGCGCAGCGTCGCGGCTGGCCAGGTGGAACATCCGAGGAGTCGCCGCCGGCGTCGATTGCAACATTCTCATCGTCGACACGTCGATGGTGCTCGACGACTCACTCACCGAATCGATTCACTACGGCACCGGCGCGTACGCGGTGGTCGACGGCGGTGTGCGCCATTTCGCATACGACCGCTCGTTCCGCGGTGTCGTGTATCACGATCGAACGGGTCACATCCGGACATACGGAGAGCTTACGCAAGCCGAGGCGGAGGATCTGCAGCCATGCCGCTGAAACTGGCGATCATTCTCGCGTTCTGCGCTTCACTCGCGGTTGGGGCGCCGCATCGATCCGCTCTCCTCATCGGCATCAACGATTACACGGCGTCGCGGCTGGCAACGATCGGCCCCGCCGCGCCGGACCGCGACTGGCCCAACCTGGCCGGCGCGGTGAACGACGCCGCCGCGATGCGGGAGCTCCTTCTGCTGCTGCACGGGTTCGACGCGCGTGACGTCGTCACGCTGAGCGATCAGACGGCGACGCGGAACGCGATTCTCGCCGCGGCGAACCGGCTCGCCGCCACGGCCTCGAAGGACGACGTCGTCTTCTTCTACTTCGCGGGCCACGGCTCGCAAGTCAGGAACTCGCGCTCCGACGAACCGGACAAGCTCGATGAGTCGATCATCCCCGCCGACTCCCGCCGCGGTGCGCCCGATATCCGCGACAAAGATCTCCGGCGCATCTTCAACGCGATTCTCGATCGCGGCGCGCGCCTCACCGTCATGGTCGACGCGTGCCACAGCGGCTCCGGCGCGCGCGGGCTTTTCACGCTCGCGCGCCGCCGCGGCATCCGTCCCGATCTTCGCGACGTCGC
>JBAVBF010000491.1:0-12131 GCA_049586115.1 Thermoanaerobaculia bacterium
GATCTGCTCTATCGCTTGAACCTGATTACGATCCAGCTTCCGCCGCTGCGCGAACGCCGCGCCGACATCCCGCGGCTGGCGTCCGCATTTCTGGCAATGGCCGCGGAGATCTATGCGCGCGACGTCGAAGTGATCGCGCCGCGGGCGATGGAGTGGCTGAAGACGCAGAACTGGCCGGGCAACATCCGCCAGCTCCGTCAGACCATCGAGCGCGCCGTGGTGATGTCCGACGCGAACGAACTGACGCTCGACGACTTCATCGCGGTGCGCGATCTCGAATCGCGCGAACGCCGCGACGCTTCGCTTCCCGACGCCGGCACGATGACCCTCGACGAAATCGAGCGCGGCATGATCGTAAAGTGCCTGCAGCACTACGACGGCAACCTCTCGCGCGTGGCCGAGGCGCTGGGACTGAGCCGCGCCGCGCTGTACCGGAGGCTGGAAAAGTATGGGATCAGCGACTGAGGTGGCTGTCATCCTGAGCCGCCGAAGGACGGTCGAAGGACCCCCCGCTGAAACCGGGTTTCAGCAAGTGCAGCGCATCTTGAGATCCTTCGGCGCGCTTCGCCAGCCTCAGGATGACAAACCGGGCTCGCGGACGCCGGCGTTCCGGCGCGTTAGGTCCACATGACCCTGCGCACCAAACTGCTGCTCTGGTTCATCGTGCTGCATCTCGTGTTTGCGGGATTGGCGGTCGTGGTGCTGATGGAACATCAGAGCTGGTTGTTTGCGGTGGAGGTGTCGTTCGTCATCTCGATCATCATCAGCTATCGCATGGTCAATGCGCTGTTCGTGCCGATGGAATTGATCCGCACCGGCGCGGAGCTGATCAGCGAGCGCGATTTTACGTCGCGCTTCGTGCCGGTCGGGCAGCCGGAAATGGATCGGCTCATCGAGATCTACAACGCCATGATCGACCGGCTGCGCGATGAGCGGCTGGCGGCGGAAGAGCAGCAGCAGTTGCTGCAGAAAATCGTCGAGGCATCGCCTTCCGGAATCGTCATCTGCGATTTCAATGGGGCAATTCAGCAATCGAATCCGGCCGCGCAGCGATTGTTGAGCGAGCCGGCGGTGCGCGAGGCGTTGCCGTTGCTGGCGGCGGGTGAGTCGAAACTAGTGACGCTGGCCGGCGCGCGGAAACTGAAGATCTGGAACGCCGAGTTTCGCGATCGCGGATTCGCCAAGACCTTCTACCTCCTCGAGGAGATGACCGAGGAGTTGCGGCTGACGGAAAAGACAGCGTACGAAAAACTGATCCGGATGATGTCGCACGAGGTCAACAACTCCGTCGGCGCGGTGCGGTCGTTGCTGGAATCCGTGCTGCGCTACGCGGAACAGATCGGGCCGGACGATCGCGGCGATTTCACGAACGCGTTGACGATCGCCGCGGCGCGTATCGAGTCGCTGAATCGCTTCATGAGCGGATTCGCCGACGTCGTGCGTCTTCCGGCGCCCCATCCGCGCGAGGTCCCGCTCGCGGACGTTTTCGATGACATCGCCACGCTGCTGCGTCCGGAGCTCGATCAGCGCCGAATCGTTCTGCACGTCGATGTCAAACGCGATGAAACCATCCGCGTCGATCAGAGTCAGTTCGAGCAGGTCATCATCAACGTGATCCGCAATGCGATGGAGTCGATCGGCGAGGATGGCGAGATCGCCGTCGCGTTCAGCGATCACTCGCTCACGATCTCCGACAGCGGCCGCGGAATCGATCCCGCCGCGCGCGACGAGCTCTTCACGCCCTTCTTCACCACCAAGCGCGAAGGCCGCGGCCTCGGGCTGACCATCGTCTCCGAGATTCTCAACAACCACCGCCTCCCGTTCACGCTGCAGAATCGGGAGGGTGGCGGGGCGGAGTTCCGCGTGTCGTTTACTTGATGTCGGCCAGTCGGTAGGTGCTGTCCGAGGTCTTGTTGTCGATCACCGAACTGTAGACGAACGCGCGTTGGCCGAAGACGTGGAGCCCGATCAGGATGTAGCCACCCGCCGGCACCGTCGACAGGCCGGTGAACGTGGCCACCGGAACCTGATCGAAGACGTTCGAACCATAGGCCGGCAAGGTACGGCTGCCCTTGAGCGTCCCGGCCGAGTCGTACGTGAAGACATCAAGCGTTGCGCCGCTGTCGAGAGTGCGCACGCCGATGTTCATCCGGAAGTTCGTCAGGTCTGCCGGAATCAAAAGGATTCCGCGGCTGAAGTAATCGAGTGCATCGTTGGGCGGGAGGCCCTCCTCGGAGAAGCCCGACGTGCCGAGCGTGCCACCGTCGCTGAAAACGCGCGCGGTGGCAATCGGCGCATTGCCGCCGTTCGTGACGACGTCGAGCGAGCCGAGGCCGCTGGTGCCCATCGACGTCAGGACGTCCGCATACGAAATGGTTTGTCCGGGCGTCAGCGTGAAGGGGAGGGACGGATCGCCCGGCGCAGCCGGTACCAACTGTTTGTGAAAAACCAGGTTGCCCGAGATCGTGTTCGTGCCCGGATTCAGCATCTGCAGGGAGGTGCGAAAAAAAGAGGTCGCGCCCTGCACCGCGCCGGCCGCGGGAAGGATGCGGACCAGCAGAGGACTCGTGTTGAATGCGATGGCGCCGATGGTGAGGCCGCTCGCGTAGTTCGACGTGCTGCCGATCGTGCCGCCGGTCGTGCTCATGTCGGCGGTGGTCACCAGCTTGTAGCCGGTGTCGTTGGGGAACGACTGCACTCGGATCGAGCCGCAGGTCGCCACCGGCTGCAGTTGCACGACGCCGATCAGATCACCCTGGCTAACGTTGACGGCGGGAGAAAGAGTGACTTCGTTGCGGCCGTTGACGGCATTGAACGGTCCGCGAGTGGCCACCACCGTAAATGCCTGGACCGATTCGAAGGTTTCGCGCAGAAAGACGATCTTGAACGCATTCGAACAACTCGCGCTCCAGGCCACGGTGGCCTTATTGACCGTTCCGTTTGCTGTCGCCCCGTCGCTGAGGTTCACGTACGTAACCGGTCCGCCGGTCGTGATGGTGGCCGTGCCGCCTGCATCGACGATCTGCCTGCCGACGGTGAGCGGTTGAGCGGCGAGTGACGCAGCACAAAGAACGACGACGATCGCGAATGGAGTGCGCACGGTTGGCTCCTTTTGTTCCGTTGAGGATAGCGCTTACTTCAAGGCTTCCAGCGCCGCGGCGTCATCACGCAACGACGGCGCCAACCACGTGTACGGTCCGGCAGCAGTCAAGCCTGCTTTCTCGAACAGTTTGCGGTACCAGGCGGCGGGCCGGCGGATCATGCCGTTCAGATCGCCGATGATGTCGTCGTCCGCCGTCAGCACCTCGAGGAAAAGGACTCCGCCGGCGAGGCGCACCAGCTCCGGAAGGCCGGCGCGGATGTCGTCATCACTAATGTAGTGGAGCGCGTCGGAGCAGACGACCAGATCGTACGGTCCGCGCAGCCGCAGTTTCGGCAGCTCGTCGAACGACGCCTTCCGAAGATTGCGCGACTCGCCAAACCGCGAGATCGCATAATCGCTCGGATCGAGCCCGAGGTATTTCAAGCCGGGACGCAGTTCCTTTAGGTGTGGCTGCCACGCTCCCTCGCCGCACGCGACGTCGAGCGCGGATCGAAGCCGGCGGCGGAGAAAGTATTCGCACTCGGCCACCGCCAGCGAAACCTTGCGCCGCACGTCGTCCTTCGAGCTGACACGGCTCCGGCCGCGATACCAGTGGTCGAAGTAGGCGCGGTCGTAACGCTTCTCAGGCATGGGCCGCGATTATGGGACATCGTGAGGGAGGACGGTTCGCGCGGAGAACGCGGAGAGGCGGAGAGAATCAACTCTCTGATCTCCG
Organism: Thermoanaerobaculia bacterium; assembly: GCA_049586115.1. Taxonomy (GTDB): domain Bacteria; phylum Acidobacteriota; class Thermoanaerobaculia; order Gp7-AA8; family Gp7-AA8; genus JADGNZ01. Next base: position 3,819 of record JBAVBF010000491.1, read on the forward strand.
CCTCTCCGCGACCTCCGCGTGAACCGTTCCCTGGTGACAGTGGCGATTTGATGCGATCCCAAGTATCTTTACGTTTCCCGTCATGAGTGACAGCCAGCGCATCCTTGATTCCATCCGCCGCCTCGTGCGGACGCTGCGTGTCAGCGACCGGCAGGCGCAGACGGAGCTCGGCGTTTCCGGTGCACAACTCTTTGTGCTGACCGAGCTGGGAAAGACACCGTCGCTGTCGCTGAACGATCTCGCATCGCGCACGCTCACCGATCAGAGCTCGGTCTCCGTCGTCGTCACGCGGCTCGTCGACGCCGGCTTCGTCACGCGTGACCGCGACGATCGCGATGCGCGGCGGCTCGTCCTCAATCTGACTCGCTCCGGCCGCGCGCTGCTGCAACACGCGCCGCCGGTCGCGCAGGAACGGCTGTTGGCCGTCTTCGATCGTCTGCCCGAAGGAGAGCGCAAGCGGTTCGCCGATACGTTCGAAGAAATCGTCGACGACGTTGCCGGCGACGACGGCCCCGCGCCGATGCTGTTCGAGGAGGACGCGCGCCGGCAACATCAACTCAAGGCGGTGCCAAACAAGGATGCGGCAGCGAAGTGATCTGAGTGTCGAAGGGTCGGCGACGGCGGAAGGGCTTCCGGTCGCACCCGACATGACCGAGCCGCGCGTTCCGATCGAGCGCGCATTCATCGACAAACGCGTCGTCATTCTCTGCGTCTGGTCGATCCTGCTCGCGGTCGCCACCGGCTTCATCGCGCAGGGGTTGGTCGGCCTCATCGGCATCGTCACCAACATTGCGTTCTACGGCCGGTTCTCCACGAAGTTCGTTTCGCCGGCCGGCAATCACCTCGGCTGGCTCGTCCTCGTCGTCCCTGTGATCGGCGGATTGATCGTCGGCGTCATGGCGCGCTACGGATCGAAAGCGATCCGCGGCCATGGAATCCCCGAGGCGATGGAGCAGGTGTTGTTGAACGAGAGCCGGATCCCGGCGCGTGTCACGTTGCTCAAGCCGGTCAGCGCCGCGATCTCGATCGGCACCGGCGGCCCGTTCGGCGCCGAGGGGCCGATCATCGCGACGGGCGGCGCGCTTGGGTCGCTGATCGGACAAATCCTCAAGACGACGGCCGACGAGCGAAAGATCCTGCTCGCCGCCGGCGCCGCGGCAGGGATGGCGGCGACCTTCGGCAGTCCCGTTTCCGCCGTGCTGCTCGCGGTCGAGTTGCTGCTGTTCGAGTTCCGTCCGCGATCGATCGTTCCCGTCGCACTGGCAAGCGCCGCCGCAACCGCGATCCGCATGCTCTACGTCGGCACGGAGCCGATCTTCGCCATGCCGATGCTGGCGCGGCCGAGCGGCGAAGCGCTCGCGGCGTACGCGATCATCGGCGCGCTGATCGGCTGGCTGGCCGTGTACGTCACGCGCGCAGTCTATTGGGTCGAGGATCTTTTCGAGAAGCTGCCGATTCACTGGATGTGGTGGCCGGCAATCGGCGGTCTCGCGGTCGGCCTCGTCGGCTACTTCGCGCCGCACACGCTCGGCGTCGGCTACGACAACATCGAAGGGATGGTGGCCGGCCGCATCGCGGGGCAGGCGGTGCTCTTCCTCTGCATCATGAAGTTCATCTCATGGTCGATCTCCCTCGGCAGCGGAACTTCCGGCGGGACGCTGGCTCCGCTCTTCACCATCGGCGGCGGCGCCGGCGTGGCCCTCGGCGAGCTGGCCTCGATGCAGTTTCCGCGCTTCGGCATCGACCCGCGCATCTGCGCACTGGTCGGAATGGCCGCGATGTTCGCCGGCGCGTCGCGCGCGTTGCTGGCGTCGGTCGTCTTCGCCTTCGAGACGACGTTGCAGCCGATGGGATTGCTGCCGTTGCTTTCCGGTTGCACGGCCGGCTTCCTCGTGTCGTCGCTGCTGATGCGCAACACGATCATGACCGAGAAGCTGGCGCGCCGCGGCGTGCGCGTGCCGATGGAGTACGGCGCCGACTATCTAGACCGCATTTCGGTGAGCGACGCGTGTTCGCACGTGGTGGTCACGCTGCGCGACGATCAGCGCATCAGCGAGGTGCAGTCACTCGTTCCGACGCACCAGGGCTTTCCGGTCGTCAACCGCGACGGCCGTCTCCTCGGCGTCGTCACGCGGCGCGACTTCATCGACCGCGAGCCGTTCACGCGCGTCGGCGATCTCATTCGCCGTCCGCCCGCCGTCGTCTACTCTGACATGTCGCTGCGCGAAGCCGCCGACCACATGGTGCGCGAGGAAATCGGACGGCTGCCGGTCGTCGATCGCGCCGATCCGTCGCGCGTCGTCGGCATCCTCACACGCAGCGATCTGCTGAGCGCGCACGCGCAACGCTTGGACGAAGCGCGGCGCTGACGTACTCTTCCGTCTCATGACGAGACAGGAGTTGCTGGCGAAAATCCCGCTGTTCGAGTCGCTGACCGAAGACGATTTGAACGCCTTGACGATCCGCCTCGAGGAGAGCGAATTCGCGGAAGGCGACGTCATCTTCAGCCAGGGCGACGAAGGAACCTCGCTCTTCGTGATCGAAGAAGGGGCGGTCGACATCTGCTACGGCGAAGGTGCCGGCAACATCACCCTGGCCACGCTCTTCAACGGCCAGTATTTCGGCGAGCTCTCGCTCTTCGACGGCGCGCCGCGCTCCGCCACCGCCACCGCGGCGAAGCCGACGCGCGTCATCCGCCTCGACCGCGAAGACCTCGTCGATTTCGTCCACAAGAATCCCGCCGCGGCGCTGCGCATCATCGAAGAGATGGGCGACCGCCTGCGTCAGACCAACGAGTTGATGTCGCGTCAGGTCTCGCGCAACGTGCTGCAGGAGCAGGAAGAACAACTCACATTTGGCCAGCGCATCGCCGACCGCGTGGCAGCGTTCGGCGGCTCGTGGCCGTTCATCATTCTCTTCTCGGTCATCATGACCGTGTGGATGTCGACCAACGTTCTGCGGGTGATGAACTTTGATCCGTACCCGTTCATCCTGCTGAACCTCGCCCTTTCGTCGGTGGCAGCGCTCCAGGCCCCGATCATCATGATGAGCCAGAACCGCCAGTCGACGAAAGACAAGCTCCTCGCCGAGAACGACTACCAGGTCAATCTCAAAGCCGAGATGGAAATCGCCGCACTGCTGCGCGGACAGTCCGAGTTGCTGGCGAGAGTCGCGGTGATGGAGCGGACGATCCTGCGGCGCGGCGAGTAGTCGGGCACGGCACGCGGATGACGTGACGATGCGGATTACGCGGCTGAAATGGCTTCCTCACGTGATCGAGAAGTTGATCGTCAAACACGCGGTCGAGCCATACGAAGTCGAGGAGGTGTTTTTCTCGACACCGAAGTTCCGCTTCACGACCAAGGGATACTACACCGGCGAAGATGTGTATTCTGCGCTTGGAACCACCGACTCAGGAAGGTATCTGGTGACCTTCGTCGTTTTGAAGAAAACTGGTGAAGCGCTCATCATTTCTGCGCGCGACATGACGACTCCCGAGAGACGAATCGATGGCCGAAAATAAACGCACATCCTACGAGGCAGTCGCCGACTATTGGGATCGTCATGAATTGTCAGACGAGAACTCGGAGCCGGTCGAAGTGGCGGTCGATCTGAAACGTTCGACGACCTATTTTCCGATCGATAAAGAACTCGCCGATCGGTTGAAGTCCACTGCTGCCAGGCAGGGAGTCTCGTCACAGATGCTGCTCAATCGATGGGTTCAACAGAAGATCGACGAGGAGATGGCGTCGAAGTAATCTCCTGCAACTACCGCCAGGTCATCTCGAATGCGCAGTGCGAATCGCCGAGGGTCTGGCACTTGGTCTCGACGACCGTTGGGTCCGTGCCGCCGTGGCGGAGGATCGACTCGAGATAGAAGCCGACGGCGCTGGCGCAGAAGATCGGGCTGTAGACGGGATAGTCGCTGCAGAGCATCCGGCCGCCGTTGGGAGTCTTGTCGAAACGGACGTTGCCGAATTTCTGGAACTGGTTGTGGAAGAGCGCCTGGCTCTCCATGAACTTCACCAGCTCGGTGCTGTCGAGCGATTTGTAGACCCGTCCGATACCCAGCTCCGCCGATGACGCGCCGATCAGCGCGAGGACGTTCGGGTACTTCTGTTTCAGCGTCTCGTACGCCGTCCGATCGAGCTCGATCAGCGACGCGAATTCGCACCAGCTCGATGCCAGGGGCGTCTTCGTGTAGCTCGCGGTGCGCGGCGTGAGTTTGGCGATGATCGCCGCGAAACCCTCTTCGCCGGCCACTTCGTTCAGGAACTGTTTGCGTCCGCCGAACATCACACCTTTGACTTTGGCGGCGTCGGGGTTCGGTCCCACCAACACCTCTTTGCCTTCGAGACGCGGCAACGGCGCCGCGGGACCTTTGCGTTGCAGGAGCAGTGACATGGCGCGGAATTCTATCGCGCATCCCGAGGGACGCTGTCTCCGTTCGTGTCAGACTCGTAACGGCACGCTTCCATCAGTTGGCGCATTCTGTCCGTTCGTTATTTGGGAGAAAATCATTCCGATGCGATGCCTCGGACGCATTGCTTTCCTCATTCTGCTTGCGACAAGCGCTGCGTCTGCACAAGTCAAAGAGACCATCGACGTTCACCTCGTCGAAGTACCGGTTACGGTCGTCGATCGCGCGGGCAATCCGGTGCGGGGACTGACGGCGGCGAATTTCGAGCTGTTCGATGACGGGACCAAGCGCGCCATCGGTAACTTCGATGCGATCGATTTCGAATCCGAGGGCGTGCGGTCGGCGTCGCCGCTGAATCCGAGCGCGCGGCGCAACTTCATCCTCCTCTTCGACCTTTCCTTCTCGTCGCCGATCGGGCGGAACAAGGCGCAGGAGGCGGCGCGCAACTTCATCGCCAGGGGAATGGGACTCCGCGACCTCGCCGCCGTCGCCACGATCGACGTCGATCGCGGCTTTCGCATGGTCACGGCGCTGACGACGGACCGCAATCTCCTCGGCAGCGCCATCGCCAATCCGCGGACGTTCGTCTCTGCCGATCCTCTTCGCATCGCCGGCACCGAGGTCCTGCAGCTCGCGCCGACCGACAACGTGTCGCGCGCGGACGTCAACGCCGTCGACGATTTCGCTGCCGACATCGCGCGCGGCGAGAAGAAGCTCAACGATCAGTACAACCGCAGCCGCATCGAACGGCAGTTGCGGCTTCTCTCCGACCTCGGCCGCACGTTGCGCGTGCTGCCCGGCCGCAAACAGATCATTCTTTTCTCCGAAGGGTTTGATCCGAGGCTCGTGCGCGGCCGCGATGCGCGTTCGATCGGTGATGAGCAGGACGACGCATCGCAGACGACCTCGGGCAACGTCTGGCGCGTCGACACCGACGCTCGCTACGGCAGTTCGATGACCATGACTCTGCTCGACGAGATGGCGCGCTCGCTGCGCGGCTCCGACGTCGTGCTGCACGCCGTCGACATCCAGGGCGTGCGCGTGCAGAACGATGAGAACGGATCGCGCATCAACTCCAATGACGCGCTGCATCTTTTGTCGCGGCCTACGGGCGGCGAAGTTTTCAAGAACTCGAATGACGTCAATGCCGATCTCGAAAAAATGCTGCGCGCGCAGAACGTCGTCTACGTCCTCGGCTTCCGCGCGCCGGCGTCGAACAGCGGCAAGTTCCACGAGCTGAAAGTGCGCGTGACCGGTGTTCCCGGCGCGCGGGTTTTCAATCGCGCCGGTTACTACGATTCCGGCGCCGAGAGCGCGCTGGAGCGTTCGCTGTCGAATGCGGAGATCGTTCTCAACGACATCGCGCAGGACGACATCAACGTCGCCGCGCTGGCCGCCGCGTTTCCGGCGAAAGACGGCGTCGCGCAGGTGCCGATGGTCATCGACATTGCCGCGGCCGGTCTGCTGCACGGCGCGAAGGCGAACGACGTCATCGCCGAGGTCTATGTGTACGCGTTCGACGATCAGGGAGTGGTGCGCGACCGCACGTACCAGAGGCTGACCATCGACAGCGCACGGATGGCCGGCCGCAAGGGGATCAAATACTTTCCAACGCTCACCCTGCCGATCGGCAGGTACGCGCTGAAAACGCTCGTGCGCGTGGCGGGCACGGAGCGCAAAGGTTTCGTGCGCACCGACATCGAAGTGCCGTCGACGAATGACGTGGCACTGCTGCCGCCGATGTTCGTCGACGATCCCTCGGCGTGGATCGTCGTTCGCGGCGCGTCGCACGATGCCGCGCCGTATCCGTTCCACATCAACGGCGAGCCGTTCATGCCGAGCGCCAGCGCCGGCGTGACCAACGGCCATTCGCGCCGCGTGGCGTTGTTCGTTTTCAACGTCGAGCCGGACGAGCTGGCGTGGGACGCGTCCGCGATCGATGCGCTCGGTCCTCATCCCGGCACGCCGGCGGTCGTGCAGCGGCTGCAGGGCCAGGACGTAATGAAACTGCTTCTCGATTACTCTCCTGCCGGGCTGCTGGCGGGTCCGGCGTCGTTCGACGTCACCGTCCACAAGAAAGGCTCCAGCGACGCGAGAAAGGCAAGCGTGCCGCTGGTGGTTCAATGAATGGCTGTCGGCGACAGCCGGCACCGACAGCCCAGGAGAAACAATGAAACGCTACGCATCAATCGCAGCGATCTTCCTAGCCACATCCGCTTTCGCGCAACTGAAGGAAACCGTCAACGTCAACGTCATCGAAGTGCCGGTGTCGGTCGTCGATTCGAGCGGCAATCCGGTGCGCGGACTGACCGCCGCGAACTTCGAGGTGTACGACGGCGGAAAGAAACAGACCATCACCTCGTTCGACAAGATCGACTTCGGCTCGACCGAGACCGCGAACGCCATCTCGCCGCTGAACCCGGCCGCGCGGCGCTCCTTCCTCCTGCTTTTCGACCTCGGTTTCTCGTCTCCGAAGTCGCTCGTGCGCGCGCAGGAAGCGGCGCGTAGTTTTGTGAAGACGGCCGTGCAGCCGCGCGATCTCGTCGGCGTTGGCACGATCGACAACGATCACGGCTTCCGTCTCCAGACCGCATTCACCACCGACCGCGAGCTCGTCGAATCGGTCATCGCCGATCCGAGCGGATTCCGCGGAACCGATCCGCTGCAGATCGCGAACAAAACGTTCGTCGCCGATCTCACCAACGGCGACAGCGTCAAGACGCCACAGCCGCAGGCCAGCGGCAATGCAGCGATCGCGAATGCCGAGATGGCCGAGCGCCAGGTGCAGATGACTCGCAGCAACGAGCAGTTCGTCCGCGCGCGCGTCGAAAAGCAGGTCGACTACCTCGCGCAACTGGCCAAGACCCTGCGCGCCGTCCCCGGCCGCAAGCAGGTCATCCTCCTGTCGGAAGGTTTCGACGCCAAGTACCTGGAAGGGCGCGACGCCCGCGACACCGCCGCCGCGGCTCGCGACAACAACGCCGTGACCTCAGGCCAGGTCTGGAACGTCGACAACGATGCCCGCTACGGCAACTCGTCGAGCATCACCCTGCTCGACCGCATGGCCCAGGCCTTCCGCGCCTCGGACGTCGTGCTCCACGCCATCGACATCCAGGGCGTACGTGTGCAGAACGACGTCGCATCCGGCTCGAACCTCAACTCCAATGCGGGACTCTTCACCATCTCGCGTCCGACCGGCGGCGAAGTGTTCCAGAACTCGAACGACCTCAAGAACAGCTTCAGCCGGATGCTGCACGCCCAGGAAGTCGTCTACGTCCTCGCCTTCCAGGCGCCGTGGGGCAACAGCGGCAAGCTCCACGATCTGAAGGTGAAGCTCGTCAGTGCGAACGGCCGCGTCAACTACCGCACCGGCTACTACGAAAACGGCGGCGAGACATCGACCGAGCGCACGCTCACCACTGCGGAAATCATCGTCAACGACATCCCGCAGGACGATGTTCACGTCGACGCCTTCGCCGCGCCGTTTCCGGCCGGTAACGGCAACTACCAGGTTCCGATCATCCTCGACATCAACGGCTCCGATCTGACGAAGGAAGCGCGCGGCAGCATGGCCGGCGCCGAAGTGTTCGTCTACGCGTTCGATGATGAAGGCGTCGTCCGCGATCGCCTCTACCAGCGCCTGACGTTCGACATGAAAAAAGTCGGCGAGCGGCTCAAGAGCGGCGTCCGCTACTACGGCACGCTCGTTCTCCCGCCGGGCAGTTACGCGATCAAGTCGCTCGTGCGCGCGGGCGAGCCGGACCGGAAAAGCGACAACGAAAAGCGCGGCTATGCGCGCACGAACGTCATCGTCCCGAAGGCGGGAGCCGTGGCCGTACTGCCGCCGATTCCGATCGACGAACAGCCGAAATGGCTGCTCGTCAAAGCGGCCG